>CAYLJQ010000001.1:0-39738 GCA_964383955.1 uncultured Heliomicrobium sp.
TGACGTCTCAAGGTTCCTCTTACGTAGTCGTCAAAGAAGAATAACCTGGGACAACAACGAAACGTAAAATCAAAATGGCTGAACCTTTTTCCGAGGCTCAGCCATTTTTGTTTCATACGCGCCTTTTCTTTCTTATCGCCCGGCGACTCTTCGCCGCTTCGTGAATGCGTTGCGCACATGATCCCGAATCGCATTTTGCAGCACGGGCATTTCGCCATCGTTGGCGGCAACCACCAGCAGGCTCATGCTGCCCATTTCATCAAACGAACCTTCTCCCCATTTGACGCGTTTCGGCGGCGAACTGGGATTGTGCGGATTTTCAGCCGAGTTGTCATAAACGATCTTTACATCCAACCTGGTTCCCTTTGGCAATGAAACGGCTTCTTTGAATTGATACTGGCCCTGCCAGGCGAAGTCCCAATCGTTGATCCACAGCAATTTTTTCTGCTGGCCGTTCGGCAATGTTGCTTTCAAGTGCATCGTCTTGGCCAGGTAATGCGCGTGCGCGCCCGCGCCGAAAGCGTTGACATCAACCGGTAACACAAACGAATCTTCAATCGTGTATTCCCTGGCACCGGCAGGAATGTCCAGCCCTTCAAAGACGCCAAACAGCGGTGGCACCTGAATACCTGTAAATGCTTTGGCCGGAGGCTTGTCAGCAAAGTAAATGCCGATGGTGGAAATTTCCTTTTCAACTTTGCCTGAAGGATGAAAGTGCGTGGAAAGAACCAGGTCAGAGCCTTTGGGCAAAAAGAACGCCAGGCCTGCTGGCATTTCCTGCGACTGAGCGCCGACTGCCCAACCGCCAAGACTGCCGCCCAAGCTTCCAGCCGGCTGGTTACCACTGTTTGCGTTTTGCCCGCCCAAGCCAAACCGAGCGGCGAAGCGCTGGCCTGTAAACGCCATTCCTCCGGCAAAACCCGGCTGCGGATCGGCCTCGTCCAGTTTCATGGCTTCACCGGTTGCGTCGCTGAAAAACAGGCAATGATGAACGACTGTGCGCGCGCTTGGGCGAAATTCAATTGCCCGAACCCATTTGTTTTCAGTCAGATTCAGACGTATTGCGAAATTGTGATAGATATCCGGGCCGTCGGCGGGAATCGTAAATGCCTCGTTCATTTTGACAACCAGATCAGGTTTGCCGAGCTGCCAGCCGTCGGCAAACTTCGGCATGGGCGGCAACTTGGCCGGATTGCCTTCGGGCATTCCGGCAGCGACCCACTGCTTGATCGTTTCGATTTGTGCGTCAGTCAACCGGCGTTCGTGTTTGAATTCGTAATCGCCTTTGTCGGCTTTCCACGGAGGCATTTGCCGTGATTCCGTAACCGTCGCCAACAACTTGCCGCGTTTTTTCGCGTCAGCATAATTCATCAGCGTAAACGGCGCGGCTTCACCCGGACGATGACAAGACGTGCAGTTGTTAAAGAGAATCGGTGCGACGTGTTCGGAAAAATTGACCGAAGCACTTTCCGCACGCTTGCCGCCATAAATCGCCGCGCCTAGCACGACAGCCAGCGCAGTGATCGAAACGAACAACCTGATCTTCATAACTTTGCTCCTCAATGGAACGCACGCATCCCGCGTGCGCGTTTTTAGTTTTGTGCAGTAATGTAACAACCAATCGCCGAAGTCCGTGCCACTGGAACTTTTTTGTTTTGCAATACAGCATCAAGTCCGTTTCGCAGCTCATGTTCGGTCACGACGCGGCGCGGCTTGCCCAAGGCTTCGTAAAGGTTATTAATCCTTCCGCGATACACGATTGCGCCTTTTGCCCCGACGACGGCGACTTCCGGCGTGATCGAAACGCCTGTGGCGGCAACCAATTGATGCTTGGAGTCCTGAATGACCGTCAAGCCGGACAAATTGTATTCGCGTCCGTGCTGTTCAATCTCTTTGGCCGAAGCTGTCGGATCAACATAAACCAGAAAAAACCGAACCGGCTTTGTTTTGTAATCCTGAACAATGCGGGCGATTTCCGGCGCGTAACGGTTGGAAATCGGGCAATCCTGCAAAGTGAAAAACAGGACTGAAGCCATTTGGGTTTCCAGCTTGAACGGCGACTGCGAACGTCCTGCAATGTCTTTGATGGTCAGCGAATTATCCGGGACGGTTTGACGATCCTGAGCTTGGCCCACGTGCGGTTGAACGCCCATCGCGGCAATCGCCAAAAACAAACTCAACAAAACTTTCTTCATCATTCTTTCTCCGCTGCATAAGACGCTGGCGCGCGACAAAAGTCCGCAAACTTTTGTCAGCGCCGAGCAAAGATTTGTCAGCCGGCTTCAGGCTGAAGCGCCAAAGTCATGTAAACATTCGCCCTTTCGTAGACGGTGTTTTCTGGCAACGGCGCATATTGAAATCCCATGGATTCATAAAGCCGTATCGCTTGAGCCAGCATGGAATTTGACATCAGAATCACTGAGGTGGCTCCCTGGTTGCGGGCGTGTTCAATCACAGTTTCTGACAATCGCCGGCCAATTCCCTGCCCTTGCGCCGCTGGCGATACAGCCAGCTTCGCCAGTTCAATGACGTCGTTTGAAACGCGAACAGCGGCGCAGGTTCCAACCACTGTTCCGGCTTGAAGCGCGAAAAACAACTGCCCGCCTTTGGCCAGAATTCGAGCTTCCGGATTTTGCAGATAATCAAAATCAATGGGTTCCAGCAGCAAATATGCTTCCAGCCATTCCAAATTCAACGCTTCAAACGCCGCGCGGAATTCCGGCTTATAAGCAACAATCTCGACAATTGATCCATTTGGGTTTGGTTCCATCTTCAGTTCACCAATCGCGCGGCAATTTCAGCGATTACGGCTTCGGCGCGCGCTTCGATTTCCTCTCTGGCTTGATCCTGGATCGGATGGACGACAAACCGGCATCAAAATCGCCAACGCCGGTTTGGGCTTTTCGTCCAAACCGGCGTAATCACGTGTTTTCCATCAAGATTGACAGCATACTCAAACGGGTTGTTTTGCCCGCATTTTCCTGGCGGTTCTCCCGACTTTATCCGAAAGATTGAAAATGTGCCGCAGTGGAACGAGGTTCATCAAACGATAATCGCCAACGGCTTTCAATCCTGCCGAAGCCAGGCATCCGCATTGCGAACAATCCGGGTTGCCGCCAAATTGGCATGGAGAAATCTTGTTTTTCAAGTCCGCAGTCAGATTCAGCGTCGTGCGAGAGAAAATACATTCTTCGGGCGATGCCGGAGGCGAAAGATACCCCTTGATCACCGAATCAGGTAAATCCAATTTGGGGAATCTGTCCCGCAACCGGGCTAAATCCTTTAGCACATTGGAACGTTGGATTGGGGACAGTATCTCTTCCGCTTCAGCGCCCACTTGAGGCGTAAAGAGACTAAACCATATCTTTTTGATTTCCTGCTTTTCCGACCAGAAAGACACAAACTCTTCCAAATAATTCTGCCGCACGGCGATCTGGCTGGTGATCGTGCAATGCACCGTCACCGAATGGCCAATAATGTTTTGCAAGATACGTTCATACGTAGCAGGTTTTCTTCTGGCATCGTGTTCCGGTTGCAGACCATCAATGGAAACCACCAGAAATAAATTCTTGATATTGGCCCAGTTTTTCGGGATTTCACGCACCGCGCTGGTCACAAGCTGCACTGAAATTCCTCTTTCGCTCAATTGCGGCAACAGAATATCCAGCTCACGAAACCGCACCAAAGGCTCTCCGCCAACAATGGAAAGGTGCAGCGGACGATACTGGTCCATCAGGGCCAGGACTTCATCCACCAATTGCTGCCCTTTGAAATCCGACAGCGTTCTCAGGGGACCAAGCTGATGCAGATGCTCCGGCTCATAGGCATAACATCCGGGGCAGCGCAGTGGACATTCGCGCGTGATTTCAATTGAAAGCGAAGGATAATCCCCGTGAAGGATTTTCCCCCAAGCTCGAAACACGTCATTGCTTTTCATTTAACTCCAGTTTGAAAATCTTATGTTTAAGTGTGGGCAGGCTGGAGAAACGCTTGGCCTCCACCCTGTTGATAAAGAACAATTTGGCTTAAGGGGAGGCCAGATTGGGTTGTATGTAAATTGGTAACGTTTGCCAAAGACACAATAGCCCGGAAAGAGTTTTTCGTCACTCAATCCGGGCTATTCTGGCTAGACCGTTGGGTCAGCGAGTTTCACTAAACGCACTTCGAAAATCCGCAATCACGGCAGGTGTAGCAGCCGCCAGCATATTCAATCTGATTGCTGCTGCATTCCGGGCAGGCGGTGATGACTTTCTTGGAATCAATCACTACCGGTTTGATCGGGACCACGTTCGTTGGCGATTGCGCCGCTGGTTTGGCTTGTTCGGCTTGCGCCATGGCCAGTTTGGCGGCTTCGCGAGCGGAATCGGGCTGCTGCATCAAGCGGCGTTTGGTAAGCATGATGCATTCAGCGACGACTTGTTCCGGCGAAGTGCAAAGCCGAGCGTTGAACCAGATCGAATGATTGCCGATGACTTTGTTCAAGCTGGCTGCGACTTCTTCGGGTTCGAATCCGCCGCGCAACATCTTCGACGCCAGCAAACCAACGGAAACGGAAAGGCCGCCACCGGTAGCGAACACTTCCAGCACACGGTTGCCGTCGTGGTTGATTGTCACGTACAGGTTTTGATGGTCGAAGGAAACCTGCCAGGTTGAACCGGTCAATTCGCGCGGACGCTCCAAGCGCGGTTGCACGGCAACCAGTGTGGCAGGCGCAACTTGCGGAGCCGCTTCGGGCTTGGCTTCCGCTTTGACTTCGGGTTTGGCTTCCGCCGGTTTTTCGGCAGCGCTGACGGCGGTCAGCACCTGGCCGTCGCGCGAACCATCGCGGTAATAGCTGACGGCTTTGACGCCCATTTTCCACGCCAGACGATGCACGCGGTCAGTATCTGCCACCGAGTAGCTGGCAGGCGCGTTGACCGTTTTCGAAATCGAATTGTCCACGTTGTCCTGGAAAGCTTTCAGCACACGCAGATGCTGATCCGGGTCCAGCGTCAATGCATCCACAAAGTATTCCGGCAGCTTGTCGCGATTTTCGACGATATAGGCCGCAGCCCTTTCAATCGAAGCCGGATCGGATTGATCTAGGTCAATGCCCAACGCTTTGGCCGCAACCGGATGCGCATAAGTCCGCGTGCCCAAGGTGTCACGGCGAACATACGCATACGAGAAATTCGGTTCGCAGCCGGAACTGGTTTCGGCGACCAGCGAAATGGTTCCGGTCGGCGCAACGGTGGTGACTTCGTAATTGCGCGGCGTCAGCGGGATCGAACGATCCAAACCGACTTCGTTGTAAATCAGGTCTTCGTACAAATCGCGGTTCGGCTCAAATTCCGGCATCGCGCCTTTTTCAGCGCCAAGTTCCAACGAAGCGCGCCAGGATTCTTTGCGGAAAAAGTCCATCATCTTGTCGGCCAGCAACGCTGACTCTTCGCTGCCGTAACTGACTTTTTTCTGCAAACACAAATCGGCAAAACCCATAATGCCCAGTCCCACCGGACGCGTGCGGTGAACCGTGTCGTGAATTTGCTGCAACGGCCAGTCACAGGTGTCAATCACGTTGTCCAAAAAGCGCACTGACCAGTAAATGTCGTTGGCAAAGCTATCCCAGTCCACGTCGTCTGTGGCTTCGTCGTAATACTTAGCCACATCAATCGAACCCAGGTTGCAGGCGTTGTAATCGTGCAGCATCTGTTCAGCGCACGGATTCGACGCCTTTTTCAATCCCATCGAATTTTTCAGCGGATTGTGGCTGTTGACGTTGTCAATGAAGATGATTCCCGGTTCTGCCCAACGGTGCGTCGAAGAAATGATCCGTTCCCAAATATCAGGCGCGAAAACCATTCCGGGCTTCGGCGGCTTCTGGCCTTTGTAGGTGTATTCGCCGCCTTCTTGATCGCCAGCCTTCGGATCGAAAATTGGCGCATCCCAGGCTTGACCGTTGAATTCGGTTTGGAACCATTCGTTGGCTTCGACGGCGCGCAGGAATTTGTCTGAAACGGTGACTGAAATGTTGAAGTTTGTCAGGCTCTTCTGGTCGTTCTTAGCATGAATGAAGCGCAGGATGTCCGGGTGAGAGACAGCCAAAATTCCCATGTTCGCGCCACGACGAACGCCGCCCTGTTTGACGGTTTCAGTCATGGTGTTGACGATTTGCATAAACGAAACCGGGCCGGAAGCCATGCCGCGACCTTCGCCGACGGGCGTTCCTGCCGGACGCAAACCTTCATAAGTCATCCCGGTTCCGCCGCCAGATTGGTGAATCAAAGCACAATATTTAGCGTGCTCCATGATTCCATCCAGGGAATCGGGCACGGGCAATACAAAACAGGCGGCCAATTGGCCTTTGGGTTTTCCGGCGTTTACCAGGCAAGGGGTATTGGGAATAAAGGCGCGCTCGTGCATCAACCGCAGCATATTGAGCATGAATTCTTCGCGGCGGCGCGGATCGGTTTCGGCTTTGGCTACGTGCGATACAACTCGGCGAGTAATGTCATCCCAGTTTTCCAGCGGATTGCCTTGCAGGTCTTTCAGTGAATATCGTTTGGCAACGACACGTTGCGCGTTAATGCCTAACGGGGTTTTGGTTGCGGGGCTGGCAAATTGAACGATCTGTTGTCTACTTGCGCTCATGTCTGTCTAAGTCCTTCAATTTTCGTTTGTTGGTTCGTTGTTGGAAACGTCGTCTTCCCTTTTCGGCAAAGCGACAAAGAGCCTTTAGATTGTTTGGAGATGAAAAGATACTTCTTTGCAGGCTCAACCAGCTTTTAACAGGATTGGCAGGGAGGATTCGTGCCGGCTTCCGACAATACAAATCCGAAGCCGTCTTGTCATTCGGGGAACAATTCGGCGTCTCAAGACTCATGCCGCTTCTGAAGTTTTTGCTGAGAAAGCGTTGAGTCGCGGTCAATTACCTGTCTGTTTGTGTTGAGCGGCGCAGAATATAGTTCCACCATATACGGCTTGTCAATCAGGATTATCACCAATATCTTGTGGTTTCCTGTAAGTGCTGACCGATAAAGGCGATTTTCTTTTTTGGCTTTTTGGGGCGGCAAAGAGGTGGTTTGGTTTAGCCAATTCGGCAAGTGTTGCAAGACTGAAACTTAGCGGGAAGGCGGCTTCACCTTCCCGCTAACCGAAACTTATTGCCAATTACTGGCCTGCAGTTTTGGTCGCCTTCAAACGCGCATTGACGGCATCCCAGTCAATGTTCTGAAAGAAGGCTTCGATGTATTTTGGACGTTCCGCCGGGGCGTAATCCAGGATAAAAGCATGTTCCCAAACGTCCATAATCAGAACCGGCGTAAATCCGGCTACGTTGCCGGTTTCATGCAAGTTGATCCAATGATTCGACAAGCGACCGGTTGTCGGGTCTTGATAACAAGCCGCCCAGCCGACACCTCTCATTTTGCCGACGGTCACAAAGTTCTTTTTCCAGTTTTCGTAATTGCCGAAGTTGGCTTCCGCCAATTTGGAAAACGCTGACGCCTTGTCAGGGTCGCCAGTGCCGTTGCTTTTCAAATTGCCGAAGTAGTATTCGTGCAAAACCATCCCGTTGTATTCAAAGCCCAGACGACGCGTCAGTTCGGAATAAACGGGCATTTCGTTCGCTGTAAGCTCACCGCGAGACAGGTCGGCGATCTTTTCATTCAAGATGTTTGTGTTGGTTACATATCCTTCGTACAGCTTGAAATGGGTCTGCAAGGTTTTGTCAGAAATCCCGGTCAAGCCACTTAGATTAAAAGTTTTCGCTGCGTATGATTGTTTGGCCTCTTGCGCCATGTTACCTCTCTAGTTAAATGTTGAATGATTTGGAGATTTGCGAGGGCGATACACTCGCAGAGGCATCTTAGCCGCTGAGCAGAGTCTGAACAAATGGGCAGGAATTGCAGGAAGGAAAGGTGGAACAAACAAGAATGCCTGTTCCACCCGAAAGCCAAAACTTCAGAAAAGCTATTTGATGAACATGATGTAATCGCCGTGCGAAACGCCCATCATCAGCAGCATTGGCAATGACAACCAAGCGTTTGTGCGCGAAGCGAGAAACGCTTTGCGGGCAAGTTGCGCGGATTCCGGAGGAATCGGCGTCCCGTTTTCAGCATTATCTTTTGTCCAGGCGATGATCTTTTTCTGCGCGCGCCAGATGATCCCCCAGACATTCAACAGCATAAAAATACCAATGCCGCCGCCAATGCCGATGGCGATGGTTTTGTTGCCTTTGAACAGATAGATCACCAGACCGGACAGAATCAGGACGACAATCGCGACGATGACGGCCAAAACGCGGCCATCATTTACTTTTTGAATTGCACCATAAATCGCGCAATACGCGACCAGAACAATGACCAGCCAGATTCCCAGCCAGGAATGATACCCGGCTCCGGCGGCTTGCGCGTCCGATGGGATGATGTAAACCGCGTAATAAATCAATCCGACCAGCACGGTTACCACTGCGCCCCAACGAAAATAATACAAAGCATTCGGCATCAGTTTGGGGATAACTTTGCCCTTGGTTGGGCCGTCCAACTCTTTCATCAACGGGACGTTGACCAGATTGAAAAAGTACAGCAATCCGATCCAGGCGATTCCGGCAACGAAATGTCCCCAGCGCAGCAGCGCGCGAAACAGGTCGTCGGCTGACGGTACAGCCAGCCAATCGCCTTGCAGAGCAAAACCGAGAAAGGCCGGTAAGTCATTCAAAGGCCCTGTGAGCATATGACCTCCTAAAGTTGTTTTTGTGTTTGCGAAGTTCCCTGACGGCTTTTGATTACAAGCCATTCGCAAGCGCATCAGCAGCGCTTGCAGTTCAAGCTCATTACTAGCCAGCTTGGTATAAGTGGTGAGACGCGCGAAACATAATCCTCGCCCTGACTGGTGTCAATGGAGCGACTTTGGCATCAGTTTCTGGCTTTGATTGGAAACGGCTTGTAACCCGGCTAGAATCGTTCGCGTCTTTACAAAAGGCATCTGCCGACTTCGCTTTTCGACTATCAACTGACAATCAAGACAAAACAACGGGAGAGAACTATGAAACGATTTGCTCTATTCACGGCGTTGGCCGTCATCGCCTTTGGCCTTTCCAGCTCGAACGCTGAAGCCAAATTGAAGACCGGCATGACCGAAGGAACTGCCAAGTTCCAATCCATGGGACCATTGGCGTTTGGGCCGGAAGGAATTCTGTTTGTCGCCGACACCAAAGCGGCTTCGATCGTTGCGCTGTCGACGGGCGACACGAAACCGGCGACGGCTGGCAAACTTCTGAAAGTTGAAGCCATCAACCAGAAAATCGCTGCTTTGCTGGGAACTGCCGCCGATCAAATTCTGATCGAAGACATGGTCATCAACCCGATCTCGCACAACGCTTACCTGGCGGTTTCACGCGGTCGCGGCGCTGACGCCGTTCCGGTTCTGATTCGCGTCAAAACCGATGGCACGCCCGAAGTTTTCTCGCTGGAAAACGTCAAGTTTTCCCAAGCCCAACTGCCCGATGCTCCTGCGGACAAAATGGTCGGCCAGGGCAATCGCCAGAGCAATCCGCGCCGCGAATCCATCACCGATATTGGCTACTTGAATGGACGTTTGTTCATTGCCGGACTGGCCAACGAAGAGTTTTCTTCGACACTGCGTTCCATTGCGTTCCCATTCAAAACCGTCGAAAACGGAACAAACGTGGAAATTTACCACGGCGCTCATGGGCAATTTGAAACCCGCTCTCCGGTTCGCACCTTCACTACATTCAAGATTGGCAAAGAAGATCACTTGCTGGCAGCTTACACTTGCACGCCATTGATTCAATTCCCCGTCAGCGACCTGAAACCCGGCGCGAAAATCATGGGCAAGACGATTGCCGAACTCGGCAACCGCAACCGCCCATTGGACATGCTGGTTTACCAGAAAGACGGCAAGTCTTACTTGCTAATGGCCAACAGCAGCCGAGGCGTGATGAAGATCACGACTGAAAACATTGACAAGGTCGAAGGCATCAAGGCCAGGGTTGCCGACAAGCAAGGCCTGACGTATGAAACCATTGAAGCCTGGACTGGCGTTGACCAGCTTGACCGGTACGATGCCAAACACGCCGCCGTGTTGCGTCGCGGTGAAAGCGGTTCGCTGAATTTGGAGGCATTGGCTCTGCCGTAACAGATGAAGAAGTCTTCTGTGACAAGCAGGCTTTTTTCACCGCAGAGGCGCAGAGAGCCGCAGAGTTTTCGCAGAGTTTTCTCTGCGCTTCCTTTGCGTTTTCTACGTCTCTGCGGTTTGTCGCTGGTTTTGTGTTTTTCAGTTTTTGGCCAAAACCCGCCGACTTCAATTCGCTGGGTTCCGGCTGAAGGCGGCAAGATGGCTGTTGAAATCGTCGGCCTGAGTTCCGCCACGTTGCAGCAACTGGCCAAATGGAACGTGCCGCAATTCCAACGCTTACTGTCGGTTTACGCAGGAAAGGTTGATGCGAATTTGCCGCCAATGCTTGGCAAGTATCGAATCGAAGCCGATGCGCTGCGCTTCGAACCTCAATTCGCTCCCGAACCCGGCGTCACGTACCGAGCCGTTTTTCTGCCCGCCCAACTGCCTGGCAATTCCGCTGCTAGAAATTCTGTGGTCACCGCAACGTTCGCGTTGCCGCCGCGCAATCTGACGCCGACAACCGTCGTCACGCAGATTTATCCCAGCGCGGATGTGTTGCCGGAAAATCTGCTGAAGTTTTACCTGCACTTTTCAGCGCCGATGCGGCGCGGGGACATCTATCAGCACATTCGATTGCTGGATTCGGCGGGCAAAGCCGTCGAGCTTCCCTTTCTGGAAATTGACGAAGAGTTGTGGAATCAGGATTTCACGCGGCTGACGCTGTTCATTGATCCCGGCAGAATCAAACGCGGAGTCAAACCGCTGGAAGAAATTGGGCCTTCGCTGGAAGCGGGGAAAAGCTATCGCCTGGTGATTGATCGTGAATGGCGCGATGGCAACGGCGCGCCGATGAAAGAAAGTTTTGAAAAATCTTTTCGGGTTGCGCCGCCTGTTCGCCAGCCGATTGATCCGGCGCAATGGCAAATTGCTGCGCCGAAGGCGGGCTCGCGCGATCCCGTGACGATCACATTCCCTGCCCCGATGGAACACGCGCTCGCCGCACGAATGATTGTTGTGACAACTGACCTGGGCAAAACCGTCTTGGGAACTGTCACGCTGGGAAATCAGGAACGTCTTTGGAAATTCGTCCCCGATAGCGCATGGCTTCGCGGGCAATACAATCTGGTGATTCAAACTACGATTGAAGATTTGGCGGGCAACAACATCGGCAAACCTTTTGAGGTGGATGTATTCAACAGCGTTCAGCGCCAGTTGACCAGCCAAACCGTAAAACTGACTTTTGACATTCGATAAGAGAGCCAGGTTTCCAGCCTGCTCTAAGTTAGTACCGCACAGACGGAGAACCTGTGTTACTCATTTCGGAGGAAAACGATTCAATGAAACGATGGATTGCTCTTGCCAGCCTGACATTGCTGGCGTTTGTCGGAACCGCTTTTAACTCAACCGATTCAATTTCTTCCGCGCCTGATCCGGCGCATTGGCCGCAATGGCGCGGGCCGTTTTTCAACGGCATGGCGCGCACAGCCGCCCCAACCGATTTCAGCCCAACCAAAAACGTCAAATGGAAAGTCGCCATCGAAGGTCGCGGATTTTCCACGCCCGTAATCTGGGGCGACAAAATGTTTTTGACGACGGCAATTCCGACCGGCAAAACGGTCGCGCCTGCACCGGCTGCTGAAAATCGCCCTGGCGGCGGTGGTCGGCCAGGCGGTGGTGGGGCCGGAGGCGGCGCTGGAGCCGGCGAAGAGCATAAATTCGTCGTGCTTTGCCTGGATCGCAAAACCGGCAAAACGCTGTGGGAGCGCGTCGTCAAAACCGCCGTCCCGCACGAAGGCTATCACCGTCAGTATGGCAGCTTTGCATCGAACGCTCCGCTGACCGACGGCAAATATGTGTATGCGTCGTTCGGTTCGCGCGGAATTTACTGCTTCGATTTGAACGGGAAGCCGATTTGGGAAAAAGACCTGGGCGTGCAAATGCGCATGCGGCTGCAATTCGGCGAAGGCACAGCTCCGGCGTTGTTCGGCAATCTGCTGATTCATCACTACGACCAGGAAAACGGATCGTTTGTCGTCGCCCTGGACAAACGAAACGGCAAAGAAGTCTGGCGGCAAGCTCGCGATGAACAAAGCTCTTGGGCAACACCTTTCATCGCAGATGCCAAAGGCCAAAAACAGCTGATCATCAGCGCTTCCAAGAAAACGCGCGCCTATGATCCGACGAATGGCAAACTGATCTGGGAATGCGCCGGGCTGGGCAGCAACGTCATTCCCCATCCGGTTCAACTCAACGACATTGTTCTGGTGATGAGCGGCCATCGCGATCCGAAACTGATGGCCATCCGGCTGGGCAAAGAAGGCGACCTGTCCGGCACCGACGCCGTGTTGTGGAGCCAAACGCGCGGAACGGCGTACACACCGTCGCCTGTGTTGCACGACAACAAATACTACACGCTGAGCGACAACGGCTTGCTGAGCTGTTTCAATGCGACAACCGGCGAACCCTATTACCAGCAAAAACGATTGCCGCAGACGGACACTTTCAAAGCTTCGCCCACGGGCGCTGGCGACAAACTGTACCTGGCCAGCGAAAGCGGAGTTGTGACGGTGGTCAAAATGGGCGAACAAATGGAAATCGTGAATTCGACAACCTTTGACGATCATTTCTTTGTCGCGTCGCCGGTCGTGGCTGAAGGCGAGCTTTACCTTCGCAGCAAAACGCATCTGTTCTGCATCAGCGACGGCAAGACGAAGTAAAGTCAGCGCGTCGCCAGCAACGCCAGCGTCGCCCATCCGGTGGTGGAAATCCGCTGCGCGTAACTTTCGCCGCCCGATGGCCGAGTGGTTTCAGGCCAACTGCCATCGGGTTGCTGTTCGGCAATCAAAAACTTTCTGCCGCGCGCGATCGCGGCTTCGACTTCTGATCGGTTTTTGAATTCGGCAAGCGCCAGCAAGACAACAGCGGTGTCGAAAACTTCAGGCGGTGAATCGGCATAAGGTCCCCAACCGCCGTCGCTGGTTTGTGCCGCGCGAATGAATTTCAGCGAAGCATTTTGTTTTTGCTGGTCGGCAGCTTCGCTGGAAAACATCAGCAACGCCGCCGCCGTCAAGACATTGTTCGGCGAAGTTTGGCGCAACCAGATTTCGGCTTTTTGAATCGCGGCTTTTGTTTCGGCAAGGTTGGCGGCTTTCAAGGTTCTGAGCGCCATCAGCGTAGCCAGCGGGGTTCCGTACGTGGCAGGCGCTCCGGGCAAGTTTCCGGCATCAATCCGCCAGGCTCCGTTTGCACTTTGATCGGCGACTAGCAATCGAGCGGCTTCTTCCAGTGGACGGCGGTCTTTGATCTGCCCAACTTCGATCGCCGCCAGCAGCGAAGCCGAGAATTGAATGTTGGCCAGGCGTTTGTCGCTGAAGCCCGGATCACCTTTGTTTTCTTTCCAGCCTGCGGGTTTTGAAACCCAAGCGTTCGTATCGGCTAGCGCATTGGCCGGAACGTTTAAGCCTTTGCGGGTTGCGGCGTACAAGGCTCGCGCGGCGTCGCCGTTGTTGTGACAGGAAAAACAGCCGTTGTTTTTTGACCAGGCTGGAACTTCTTTGGTCAGAAAAAGGATGGCTTTCGTTTCAGGATCATTGGCGGAAATTGGCGAATATTGGCTAAACCAACTTGCACTAAAAACGATTGCCGTCAAAAATAAAACTCGTTTTATTCGTCGCAGAATCATCGGAATTCATTTTACGTTTCCAAGCTGGGATTGCACATGCCAAGAAAGACTCTCTTACGACTGTTGATTGTTTTATTGCCGCTGATCTGGTTTGCCGTGGGCGCACCTGCCCGATTTGCACAAAAGCCCGCCGCGAAAGCTCCGAGCGCTGATTTCGACAAAACCATTCAGCCGTTTCTGGCGGAAAATTGCATCGCCTGCCACAGCGCCAAAAAAGCTTCCGGCGAATTGAATCTGGAACAGTTCAAAACCACTGCGGCTGTTCTGGAACATCGTGATCAATGGGAACACGTGCTGTTGAAGCTGAAAACAGGCGAAATGCCTCCCAAAGGATTTCCGCGTCCAGACGCGACGGAACTGAAAACTGTCATTGGCTGGCTGGAATCGGAATTTGACCGCGCCGACCGCATGACCAAACCTGATCCGGGTCGCGTGACAGCTCGGCGGTTGAACCGCGCCGAATACAACAACACTGTGCGCGATTTGCTTGGTGTCAGCTTCAAACCAGCGGACGATTTTCCGCAAGACGATTCCGGGTACGGCTTCGATAACATCGGCGACGTTTTGTCGCTGTCACCTGTGCTGATGGAAAAGTATCTGACGGCAGCAGAAAGCGTCGCTCGCACGGCGGTTTTCGGCACGGAGCAATTGAAACCCAGAGTCGAACGACTACGCCCGCCCGGTGGCCGAATCAAGACAAGCACAACGCCGCTGACCGATTACGATCTGACGGGATTGAGCCTGCCTAATGCCTTGCACTCGTCGCACCGCTTCCCCGTCGAAGCCGAATACAATTTCAAAGTTTTCCTTGGCGGAGTTCGTCCGGCGGGTTCTGAGCCATTGCCGCTGGCATTGTGGATTGACGGCAAACTGACGCAGACGTTTGATTTCGATCCTGATGGCATCGCTTCGTTTTCGGTAGATCGCCAGGATTTCGGTTCCATGACGTATGACTTTCGCGCCCGCATTCCAGCGGGCGATCATTGGGTCGCGGTTTCGATCCAGCGAATGTACGAAGGTTTGCCGCACACTTATGGCGGCCCGAATCCGTCGAAGCGTCCCATTCCGCCCAAGCCCGAATTCAAGCCGCCTCGTCGCGAAATACCGCCCGAACGTCTTGCCGAAATAAAAAAACAATTCGAAGCGCGGCAGGCTGAAAAAGTTCCGGTCAATGAAGCTCGCATCACGGGGTTGGATGTCATTGGCCCTTACAACCAAACCAAAGGCGCATCCGCTGAAAGCCGGAAAATGATTTTTGTTTGCGGCCACGCGGATGGTCAGCATCAACCCGCTTGCGGCAGCAAAATCATTGGCAATCTGGCGCGTCGCGCGTATCGCCGCCCGGTCGCGTCCGAAGAAGTAAACAAGCTGACCAGCTTCATCGCAATGGCGCAAAAACGCGGCGATTCCTTTGAAGAAGGTTTGGTGCAGGCGCTTCAGGCGATGCTGGTTTCGCCGCACTTCCTGTTCCGAATCGAGCAAGACCGCAAAAACGCAACCGCTGACGCGATGCAGCAAATCGGCCAGCACGAACTGGCTTCGCGGCTGTCGTACTTTTTGTGGAGCAGCATGCCGGACGATGAATTGCTGCGGCTGGCCGATGAACAGAAACTTCGTAAACCCGAAGTGCTGACCGCGCAGGTTCAGCGAATGCTAAAAGATCCGAAGTCTTCTTCGCTGGTGGAAAACTTCGCCGGTCAATGGCTGGAACTTCGCCGCCTGGAATCAGCCAAACCCGACCGCGACCGTTTCCCCCAATTCGACGAATACTTCCGCCTGTCCATCCGCCGAGAAACCGAATTGTTTTTCGACAACATCATTCGCCAGGATCGCTCGCTGCTGGATTTCATTGACGCGGATTATTCATTCCTGAATGAACGGCTGGCGCGGTTTTACCAGGTTCCAGGCGTTTCGGGGCCGGAGTTTCGCAAAGTCACATTGCCCGCCGATTCCAATCGCGGCGGCATTCTGACGCATGCCAGCGTGTTGACGGTGTCCTCTTATGCAACTAGAACTTCAGTCGTGTTGCGTGGCAAATGGATTTTGGACAATGTGTTGAATGCGCCGCCGCCGCCTGCGCCACCGGGTGTGCCGAATCTGGACGAAACCAAAATCGGAACAGCGACAACGCTGCGGCAACAGATGGAACAACATCGCACGAATCCGACGTGCGCGGCATGCCACGCGCGGCTTGATCCGTTGGGCTTCGGACTGGAAAATTTCGATGCCATCGGCGGCTGGCGAACCATGGACGGCAAATTCCCAATTGATTCGTCTGGAATTTTGCCCGATGGCAGAAGCTTCAAAGGCGTGGCTGAGTTGAAAACAATCCTGAAAGCCGACCGCGATTCGTTTGCCGAAGGCGTGACGGATAAACTGCTGACGTATGCCTTGGGACGCGGGCTGGAACGGTACGACCGAATCACTGTCAAACAGATTGCCAGACAGGTGGCCGCAAAAGAATATAAATTTTCCAGCTTGGTGATGGAAATCGTGAACAGCTTGCCATTCCAATACAGGCGAGGCACAGTTTCACAGACAGCAAAAACAAACTGAGATAACAAATAGCTCTATCGTAGGAGAGACGACAGAAATGATCATCACACGCAAAAAACTTCCGCGACGAACTTTCTTGAAAGGCATTGGAACTGCCATTGCGCTGCCGATGCTGGATGCCATGACACCTGCGCTGGCCGCTGCGCCGAAAGCTCCTGTCAGACTTGCGTTTTTGTATGTTCCCAACGGTGTCGTCAACATTGACTGGTGGCGACCGAAAGGCGAAGGCCGGAATTTCGAGTTTTCGCGCTTGATGAAGCCGCTGGAATCTTTCCGTGAAGATATTTTTGCGTTGTCCGGCCTGAACGATCACAACGGCAACGCGCTCGGCGATGGCCCGGGCGATCACGGCAGAGCCGGCGCTTCGTTCCTGTCCGGCGTGCATTGCAAAAAAACCGCAGGCGCGGATATTCAGGCGGGCATTTCCGCCGATCAAGTCGCCGCGCAAGCTCTGGTCTCACAAACGCGCTTTGCATCGCTGGAACTGGGTTGCGAAGATTCGCGCACCGTCGGCAATTGCGATTCCGGCTACAGTTGCGCGTACACTAACAGCATTTCGTGGCGAACACCGACCACTCCGAATCCGCCGGAAATCAATCCGCGAATGGCGTTTGAGCGGTTGTTCGGAACCGCCGATTTGAGCCTGGCGCCGGAAGTTCGCGCGCGCCGCGCCGAATATCGCAAGAGCATTCTGGACATGGTGCGCGAAGACACGCAGAAGCTGACCGGCAAGCTTGGCACCAACGACAAGCGGAAATTGGACGAATACCTGTTCGCCGTCCGCGAAATTGAAACACGCATCGAAAAAGCGGAGAAAGAAAACCGCGAAGTGACTCCGCCGTTTGAAAAGCCCGTGGGCATCCCGACGACATTCCAGGAATACGTCAAATTGATGTGCGACATTCAGATGGTTGCGTTCCAAACCGACTTGACGCGTGTTTCGACGCTGATCTTCGCCCGCGAAGGCAGCATGCGCGTGTACCCTGAAATCGGCATCAACGATCCGCATCATCCGCTGACGCACCATCGCGGCATCGCTGAATGGATCGAAAAGGTCGCGGTAATCAACACCTTTCACGTCAAACTGTTCGCTGAATACTTGCAACGGTTGAAAGACACGAAAGAAGGTGATGGTTCATTGCTCGACAATTCGATGATTGTTTATGGCGCGGGCATCAGCGACGGCAATAAACACAATCACGAAGACCTGCCAATCATTCTGGCCGGACGCGGCGGCGGTGCCTTCAAACCCGGTCGCCACATCTTTTTCAAACCCGGCATTCCAATTACGAACCTGTATTTGACCTTGCTGGATCGGTTGGGCGTCAACCCTGAAAAAATCGGCGACAGCACGGGCAAGTTCGACCACTTAAGCGACCTGAGTCGGGCGGCGTAAGTCCGGCACGGATTGGAACCACAAAAGGCACAAAAGGCACAAAAGGCACAAAACAATCAAATCGTTTTTTGTGTCTTTTGTGCCTTTTGTGGTTAGTATTTGTTCCAACTGGTTCAGTTCCATCCTTTGAGTACACAATGAAACGCATCATGTTGCTTCCCCTGCTGCTTTGCTTGTTGGCTGCAATAGCTGCGCCGAGTTTCGCCGTGGAGCAGAGCGCTGGAGTCGCGCGCGTCGAAATCACGCCGCCGGTTGGCTTTCCGATGGGCGGTTATGCCGCGCGACAAGGGCCATCCACAGGCGTTCACGATCCGCTGTTTGCAACGGTGCTGCTGCTGAAAGCCGATGGCGTCAGCATCGCGATTGTCAGTTGCGATTTGCGCTCGTTCCCTTCCGAACGAATCATCACCTTGGCACGCGAGCGCAAGCTGGCCGACCACGTGTTGATCGCCGTCACGCACAATCATTCCGGCCCTATGACCTGGGAAGACAAAAGCTGGCCCAAGCCTGAGCGTTCGTGGTTCACCGAAACCGAAGACAAAATTCTGATCGCCATTGAAGAAGCTTCGAAAAAGCTTTTTCCTGCTCGCATAGCCGCAGGCTTCACCGAAATCTATCTTGGCCACAACCGCCGCAAGGTCGCCGCCGACGGCAAAGTCACAATGTTCTGGCGAAACGCGGAAAAACTTCCGACTTCGCCAATTGATCCCAGCCTGGGTGTGATTCGCGTGGACGATGAAACCGGCAAACCGCGCGCAGTGATCGTCAACTACGCTTGCCACGCTGTCGTGCTGGGGCCGGACAACCGCCAGATTTCGGCGGATTATCCGGGGTATGTGCGCCAGCGTGTCGAACGCGAATTGCCAGGTGCGCTTTGCCTGTTCACGCAAGGCGGCGCGGGTGACATCAATCCGTATCTGGACAAACAGCCTGTCGCCGAAAACGGGTTTGGCGAAGCCGAGAAGATGGGCAACGCGCTGGCTGAAGAATCCTTGAAAGTTGCGCGAAAGCTAAAGCCGGAAGCCAATTCATCTGCAAGGCTTCAAACTGTCGCTGAAGTCAAAGAATTCCGCGACCGATGGGACGCAACGAAAACGATCAAAGCCGGGCTGACGACTTTGCTGCTGAATAACAACATCGCCATTGCCACAATGCCGGGCGAACCATTTGTAGATTTACAGATTGCGCTACGCGACAAGTCGGAAATCGCCAACACCTTCCTGTTCGGTTACACATACAGCGCAGGCGGCGAATGGATCGGTTACGTGCCGACGATTCGCGCGGCCAGCGAAGGCGGTTACGGAGCCGGTTACAACACGCGCATTGAAGTCGGCGCTGGCGAAGCAATGATTGATCGCGCCATCGTCAATTTGTTCACTTTGCAGGGCAAGCTGAAAAAATCACCAAGCTTTTAATTATGACTGACGGATCACATTGCAATCTTTTTCACCGCAGAGGCGCTAAGACCGCAGAGGAAGCGCAGAGTTATTGCTCAAAGCTCTGCGCTTCCTCTGCAACACTCTGCGCCTCTGCGGTGAAATGAAATGCAGGGTCGAAGACCTTCAACGAAAAAGCTATGCGTCAAACGATATTGATACTTGTTTTGCTGGGCCTGTCAGCGTTGTTTGCCAATGCACAAAGCCTGCGCGCCGGAGTTTCCCGTGTGGACATCACGCCGCCGCTCGGGGTGGATATGTGGGGCTACTTCGACCGTTCAGGTCCGGCGAATGGCAAGCTCGATCCGCTGTTTGCTCGCGTGCTGGTGCTGGATGACGGGCGACAATCGGTTGCCGTCATCACGCTCGATCTTGGGCGCAGCTTCGGGCCGCCGCAAATTGCGTGGCTGCGCGATAAAGCGCGCCGCCAGCATGCCGTCGCTGAAATCATGCTGATTGCTTCGCACACGCACTCAGGCCCTGTCATTGACGATAGCTACGACGATGGCGTGCCCGAATGGGAACAGCGCGCGCTGGAAAAAATCGCCGATTCGATTGGCGAAGCCGTTTCAAAACTGAAAGCCGCGCGCATCGGCGTTGGATTGGGGCAAGCGACGCTTGGCCACAATCGCCGAATTATTCAATCGGACGGTTCCGTCAAAATGCTCTGGCGCAACAGCACTGGCCAGCAAACTGGAATGATTGATCCCACCGTCGGAGTCATTCGCGTTGACGATGCCAATGGAACCCCGATGGCGATTCTGGTGAATTACGCCTGCCACCCTGTAATTTTCGGGCCAGACAACTTGCGATACTCGGCGGATTTCCCCGGCGCGATGGCCAAGCTGGTGGAATCAAGTTTCGACGAAAAACCAATCTGCTTTTTTCTGCAAGGCGCTCCGGGCGACATCAATCCGATGATGGACAAAACGCCGCTGGCGGAAAACGCAGACGCCATCAAGATCGAAATCGGCCAGCAACTTGGCCGCGAAGTCGTTCGCGTCGCCAAAACGATCAAACCCGAAGCATCAGCCACGCCCCAAGTCGCCTTCCTCAGCGAAGAGCTTCGCTTTCGTAATCGCTGGGATTTGGATTCAATGCGGCAAATGATGACGCTGGCTTTTCCGCCTGCGCTGGCCAAACGCTATCAACGCTACATCGTGCCCGAAATTGCCGCATCAGTAACGACGCTGGTCATCAACAAGCAAGTCGCACTGGTCGGTTTGCCGGGCGAACCATTCGTCGGCTTGCAACTGCTGCTGAAATCGCGTTCGCCGCTGGCGACGACCTTTATGACGGGATACACGAACGGCTATTACGGTTACTTCCCTACGATTAGTGCGGCTGTGGCTGGCGGTTACGGAGCCAACACATTGGTCACCCGCGTTGAAGTTGGCGCAGGCGAACGAATGGTGGATCAAGGCTTGATTCACATTTACCGCGTGCTGGGAAAGTTGAAAGACAAACCCGAACAGCCTTGATCGCCTTTCCCACAAAAGCACACGAAGATTCACGAAGGAGAAAACACGATGAAAAGATTTGGATGGGTCTTAGTTGCGTTGATGACTTTTACTTTCGCCGCTCAAGCACAGGACCGCGTTGAACAGTGGAAAGGCAAAACTGTAATGGTCTTCACGCCGCACCCTGACGATGACGTGTTCGGCTGTGGCGGCACGCTTTCGCTGCTAGCCAAAAACGGCAACAAGATCATTGTCGTGATTTACACCAACGACAACAAAGGTTCCTTCGACCTGGAAATGACCAGCGAACGGCTGGCTCGCATTCGAAAGGCTGAGCAAGAAGCCGCCATGGAAGTCATCGGCATTCCAAAAGCCAACATCATCTGGATGGGGTACGAAGACGGCGAGCTGGAATATGCCGAACCGAAAGCGCTGTGCGGACAAGCGACAAAACTGATTCGCCAATATCGGCCCGACGTTGTGTTCAGCGTTGATCCCGGTGAATGGTACGAACGCTGGCACAAAAGCGATCACCGCATGGGCGGGTTCAATACGGCAGATGCCATTCGCGCGGCGGAATTTCACCTGTACTACCCTGACCATTTGCTGGTGGACGGGCTGAAGCCGTACAAAGTGCCGCTGATGATGTTTTATTACGCCGCCAACGAAGCCAATTATTGGGTGGACATCAGCGACACCGTTGACCAGAAAATCAAAGCCATCACCAAACACGTCAGCCAGTTTGAACCTTCGATCAACAAGTATCGGCCCGACTGGGATCCGAAAGAGTTGGAAAAGCTGGTCGAATATCTGAAAGGCCGAGGAACCAAAAAAGACGGCAAAGTTGTCGAAGCATTTCGCCGCGCCACTGACTTCAACTCGCAATAGATTTGGAGTGCGGCGTAGATCGCCGCTTTCTCACGGATCTCCACTAAAGTGACCTGAAAGAAAGCGGCGCTCTATCTCCTATCCGTTTATTGAAGCACGAAGTTGAAACTCAACACGCCCTGCACTTTGACAGGGATTTTGCTGAGCGTCGTCGGAGTAAAGACCCACTGCCTGGCGGCATCAACTGCTGATTGGCGCAATAGAGGATGGCCATTGATTGCTTGCGCTTCCAGAACTCTTCCTTCCTCTGAAATTGTCACCACGACCTGAACCATTCCTGCAGCTCTGGCGGCTTTGGCGATTTGCGTGTAAACCGGCACCTGTTTTTTCAGGGCGCTCCCTTGTAAAACGCCTTCGGACACTTTGGTCGTGCCTGTTGGTTTTGCTTCAGGCTTTTTCGCTTCCGGTGTTGGCGTAGGCGGCGGAGGTTGTGGCGGCGGCCCATCATCTTTGATGACCTTGCAGCCTATACAGCCATCCGAACCGATCCCAGGAGGCAAACCAGGCGTGCCGGTTGTCGTCGGTTGTGGCTTCCATCTAAGGTCAACGTCCTCCACAGGCAAAATATCAACCAACGTCTTTGGTGGAATAAAAACGTTCAAGGGAGCATCAACGGGGATATTTTGCAGCTTAGCGACCGGCGCTGGCGCGCTAGGTGCTGGCGGGACAGGCGGAGCAATCAGCGTCGCCAGATTGTATTCTTCGGCTAACGCTGGACTGAAGCCAATGACAGTTCCTATGCCTAGCGCCAGCAGCGCAATTCCATAAAATGCCGTTGTTACGACAAAGTACCGACCGGCGCGTTTGCCGCTTTTTCGTTTCGATGATTCAACCAATACGTCGAACATAGTGTTTCTCCTTGTTGGCTGCGCGCAACATTCGCAGTATGGGTTAAGACAATCAGCCGATGGATTTCAAAAGTTCTCAATTCAGATTCTCGGTCTGCAAACCAATGGGAGTCGTCCCGGCGGCTTTCATTACGTCCACGACTTTGACGATTTCACCGTAATGCAATCCGCGCGGCGCTTTCAGGAAAACGGCTTTTAGATTTTCCGGGCGGCCATCCAGCGCGCGGTGCAGCAAAGCTTCCAGCTCCGGCAGTGTCGCAGCAGGCGTGGAATTCAACTGATAGCCGCCTTCGCGGTTCAGTGTGACCACCAGACTCAAGGAAGTGTCTCCTTCGATTGACGGCGTCTTTGTGGGAATCTTGGCTTCAAAGCGAGCAGGTTTCATCGGGCTGATGACCATAAAGATAATCAGCAGCACCAGCAGCACATCAATCAGCGGAGTCACATTGATAAACGGCGTTGCGGAATTGCTCTTCTCTTGCATTGAATCTCCCTGCCGCGACTGAACCGGTCGCGGAACAAATTTGGAGCACACTTCGGCCTCCCGGCTTGAAGGCCGCAGTGCTGGCGTTTTTTGGGTAGAGGTGTCCCTGCCGATTATTCGCATTGAACAATCGGCCTCGGGACGACCTCAAACTTTTGTTGAATTGGCCAACTTAGCCGGAGATGTTGGCTTTGATGTCAATCTTGCTGAGAATCACCACCGCTTGAGGGTTAGTAACTTGTTTCCGGGGAGTAGGCTGGAAACTCGCCTGTTGCGTAATCGCAGTTGAAAATCTGGTCAGGGTCGCCGGATCGTTCGGCGTGATCATTTCATTGATTGAAGCTCGACCGTCCTTGCGCACTTTGAGCGTAACAATCAACTCATCATTTTCCGAAAGACTCGCCCCCAGATTCAGCAATTCGCCTGATGGTGTAAACACCGGCGGCGGCTGTGGCTGAAAAATCGCCATTCTGAACTGGATGCCTGTGTCCGTTGCTGGTGGCGGTGCAACTTCCTCACCAACCAGAACTTCTCGCAATGCTTCAGCCAGGGCCAGTGTTCGATATGCGGGCTGCATCACACCCGCCAAAGTAATAACAAACAATGCCGTAGAAACCACGGTTCCAATGCCTTGCGAAAACAGCCGTGTGCGCCACAGGTCTATCAATTCCGCGCGACTGCGTTTGACCTTTTCGTGCGCACGGGCTTCGACGCGCAAAGCCGCCTGTATTTGTGAAGTCAGATCAATTTTCGCCTTGTGGCTCATCGGCGGCTTCGGCACTTCCAAAGCTTGCAATCCGGAACGCAGACTGCGCAGCTCGGCAGCTTGGCGGCGGCAGTCTGCGCATTCACGCAAATGTTTCTGCAACGCCAACTGTTCGCGTTCGTCAGCCTGACCGTCAAGCTGGGCAGAATATAGCAATGGAAAATCCGGACAAATCATGGCTCGTAAAATCTCAAAATAGTTTTTCAGGCGGCGCTGCTCATCGTGAGCGCGTTGTTTAAAAGAACCAAAAACCGGTTGTTGCTGACCCGTCTTCGGTTCGTTCGAGTTTCGCCGACCCATCGGCTATGAGCGTCGAAAAAACGCTCACGATGAGCACCACCGCCTGAATTTTCACCTGCTCGTAGGCAAGGTGAATATTGTTTCTCCTGCTTGAACTGCTTCCCGCAACATCTCGCGCCCGCGAGCGATGCGTGATTTCACTGTGCCGACTGACACTTCTGTGACGTAGGCAATCTCTTCGTAACTCAGTCCTTCAATGTCTCGCAGTATGACTGCGATGCGAAAATCTTTTTTCAAATCGCCCAAACCCACTTCAATTCGCCGACCGCGTTCGCGCGCCAGTGCTTCAAATTCGGGCGAAACGGCGTCGCTTTCCAGGCTGTCGCCCAAAGAGCGGTCATCGTCACTGTTCAACCCCAGCGGCGCATCCAGCGAAGCTGTGAAATTGCGCTGACGCCGCCGCCACCATCGCTGTGTGCTGTGTGCCTGATTGATGGCAATGCGGCAAATCCAGGTTTTCAAACTTGCGTCGCCGCGAAAGCGCGCGAAGTGGCGATAAATTTTCAAAAACGTTTCCTGAGTCGCGTCTCGCGCGTCCTCAGCATCACTCAAAATTCTGAAGGACAAGGCATAAACCAGCGGTTGAAACTCTTCCACCAACTCGTCGAACGCGGCCATTTCGCCGGCTTTCAGCCGTGCGATCAGCTTGGATTCGTAAGGGCCGACCTGAGCAGCGCGTGGAGCTTCCCGCTCCGCCGCCTTCTCAGCGACTCCAAACTCTTCCAGCCCGGCAACCAGGAATGCCTCGTTCTCGACAAGCATCAGCGCCCTGCTCCTTTTGTGGCCCTGAATTTTACCCGGCGGCAATCCGCTCACCGGAAGTGAATGTAATGGCAGCCCATTACAGCGTTACTGACTCTTCAAACGCGTTGGTCGTCTCAATGTCTGGCAGCCTGGCGTTTAACATCAGCGCCGCTGCCTTCAACCTGTGTGATGGCTTTTTAGACTCCCTGACAACACCAAAGTTCCAGCCGCATCATAATTTTTCCGCGCTCTTAGTGGAAGCTGAACGGTTCGCGGTACACTGGGTTGCGAATTTTTATGGATCGGCTGATTCTCTTCAATAAACCCTTTCAGGTGATGTGCCAGTTCACGGGCGATGGCGACCGTGCGACGCTGGCAGATTTCATCAAAGTGCCGGAAGTTTACCCCGCAGGGCGGCTGGATTTTGACAGCGAAGGCTTGCTGCTGCTGACCAATGCTGGCTGGTTACAGCACTGGATTGCCGATCCAAAACACAAACTCCCCAAAACTTATCTGGTTCACATTGAACGAGTTCCAACCGCCGAAACACTCAAACAATTGGCCAAAGGCGTGAAGCTGAACGATGGAATGACTCGTCCGGCAAAAGTGGAACTGATTGAAGATCCTGACTTGTGGCCACGCGTGCCGCCGATTCGAGAACGAAAAACTGTGCCGACTTCCTGGCTGCGGCTAACCATTACAGAAGGACGCAACAGGCAAGTTCGTCGAATGACGGCAGCCGTCGGACATCCGACGTTGAGGCTAATTCGAGAAAAAATTGGCGATTGGGAGCTTGGCGGCTTGCAACCGGGCGAGTGGAAAGAAGTAAAATGCCCTCCGCGAAAGCCGTAACCATCGCATCCAACGAAAGAACGTTTTACCCACAAACCGATCCTAACAACATTGCTCTATGATTTCTCCTACTGACGTCATTCAAGCAGAAACCCGAATTCGCCCCTTCATCGTCAAAACTTCCCTTGATCCGTCGTTTCGATTGAGCGATCTGGCTGGCTGTGACATTTGGCTGAAGCTGGAACAAACGCAATACACAGGCTCTTTCAAGCTCCGTGGTGCGGCGAACAAAATCCTGTCGCTGAAGCCGGAAGAAGTCGAGCGTGGCATCATCACAGCTTCGAACGGCAATCACGGCATCGCGGTTTGTTACGCTGCGCGGCAGGTTGGCATCACGCCGCAGGTTTTCATGCGACACGGAGTTTCAGAAGCCAAGCTAAGTTTGATCCGATTGTTGGGCGGCGAGCCGGTGTTTTTTGGCGAAGATCCGTTGGAAGCAGAACTGAAAGCGCGTCAAACGGCGAATGAAACGGGCAAGATTTTTATCTCGCCTTACAACGACGCGCAGGTCGTAGCCGGACAAGGAACCATTGGCGTGGAACTGCACCGGCAGCTTGAAGAAATTGATTCGGTCTTTATCACGGTCGGCGGTGGCGGATTGATTTCCGGCATCGCCACGTATCTGAAAGCCGTCAGCCCAAGAACGCGAATTGTCGGTTGCTGGCCGGAAAACTCACCAGTGATGTTTGAATCCTTGAAAGCCGGGCGGATTTTCGATTGCCCTGAAAAACCTACCATCAGTGACAGCACCGCAGGCGGTCTGGAATCCGACACGATCACCTTTGAAATGTGCCAGCGATTGATTGACGATCACGTGCTGGTTTCAGAAGAAGAGATCAAACGCGCCATGCGCATGCTGGCCGAGCAGGAACGCTGGATTGTCGAAGGCGCAGCCGGAGTCGCGTTGGCGGCTTTGCTGAAAGAGCGTCAAAGATTTGCCGGGCAGCGTTGCGTGGTTTTGCTATGCGGGCGAAATATTTCAGCCGAAAAAATCCGCGAACTCTATTGAGCAGTTTAACCGTTGGCTGCCCGGCGGATTCGATCCATCAGTGCGAGTCCCAAGCCTTCTTCGCTGACGGATTGGCAATAAATGGTCTTGATTCCCGCTTCGTCGCATTCGCGGAAAAATTGAAACAACGAATGCGCGTACTCAGCAACATCTTTGCACAATTGAACTTTCTGAAACGCTTCCGGGCGCGGAGGCGCGTCAATTCCAATGTAAGCCGCTTCTGCCCATGGCACGATGAATTGCGTAAAGTTGCTGATGAAAACCTGCGCGCGCGGCGAATAATGACGGTATTTCATGCCGGGGCTTTTCGGCTCTTCAGCGGCTTTGGAATCAGCGACTTCAGTTTCAGGAATCACTTCGCGCAATTGTTCCAGTGTCACTCCGCCTGCACGTAAAATGACCGGCACAGTTCCGGTGCAATCCACCACAGTAGATTCCAAGCCGACTTTAGTTTGATCGCCTTTCAAAATGCAGGCGATGCGGCCATCCAAATCTTCGCGGACGGCTTGCCAGGTTGTCGGGCTTGGACGTCCGGACAGATTTGCAGACGGAGCCACCAACGGAACTCCGCAAGCCCGCAACAACTGCTGTGCGGTTGGATGGCTGGGCATTCTGACGCCAATCGTGTTCAACCCTGCGGTGGCATTGCCTGGAACCTGTTCGTGTTTTGGCAACACCAGCGTCAGTGGTCCTGGGAAAAACGCCTTGATCAGTGTTTCGGCAATGGGTGTAACTTCACTGGTAATGGATTTCAGCTCAGCCAGATCGGAGATATGAGCAATCAACGGATTGTCCGATGGACGGCCTTTGGCTTCGAAGATTTTGCGGATGGCTTCTTCGTTGAAGATATTTGCGCCAAGCCCATAAACGGTTTCCGTGGGAAATGCGACAACTTCGCCGTGAGCGATGTATTTGGCGGCCAAAGTTGGGGACTGAGTGATTTTGGTTTTCATCGGTGATCGGTCGCCAGTTTAGGTGGCTGGTGAAATCGCGTCACCAGCCACCAAATCAGCCACCAGCCACTATCTGGAAATTGAGCGTCCGACGCTGGTGAAATCCAACGTGGAAGTTGAAGTGTTGAAATCAAGCGAGACAGGCGAGAACGATGAACGGATTCTGCTGGCCGTCACTCGATAGTTTGTGCCCGGCTCGAACCCTGATTGGCTCCAATTCCCGTCGCCATCCGTCAGGACACTTCCCGGAACATCGCCGCCACCTGAAACGCGCGAGAAATTCAATGTGACTCCTGCGATAGGCACTCCCGTGGAACTCGCGACTCTGCCGGAAACTGAAAAGAGCGGCGCGGCTCCCGGCTGTGAAATTCTCACGGTTCGCCCGGCAATCATCAAATTTCCCGTTCGCGCGTTTGCGCTGGTATTCGGGGAAACTTTGAAAAAGACGCCACTAAATCCCGTTCCGGTTTGCCCTGCCGTAACGGTAATCCAATCGGAATCGCTGACCGCTCTCCAGGTCACTGTCGGCAATGCGTTGACGGTGATGTCACCTGTGCCGCCTTTTACGCCAAACATGAATTCAGTGCTATCCAGTGTCGTCGCCGCCAGATCTAACGCAGCTTTGACGTCCAATCGGCCATACCCATAAACCGCGTTTGGAATCGAAGTGTTTGACGATCCGCAATCCGTAACCATCACCCGAATGGCGGATTCGTTCAGGATGTTTTCCGTCAAATCCACTTTCCCGCGAAGTTCCGGACGCGCAGACCAAAGCAGCGCCACGGCTCCCGCGACATGCGGCGTCGCCATCGAAGTGCCATTCAGAAACGTGTAGCTGCCTCCGCGAACTGCCGACCGGACCAGAACTCCAGGCGCAGTAATATCCGGTTTCACGCGACTGCTGCCGTCAATAGCAACCGGTCCGCGACCGCTAAAACCAGCGATAATGTTTGTGCTGGCGGCGTAAGCCCCAACCGTATAAACCGCATCGTAAATGCCCGGCGGGTCTTTGACAGACGAACATGAGGAGCCGCTGTTGCCAGCCGCTGCAACCGTCAGAATTCCTGCAGCGCGGTGCGCTTCAAGCGCAGCTTTCAATGTGTTTGGTTCGCAGCCTTCCGAAGGCGGGCAGGTCCAGGAATTTGTGGTGATGTCAGGCGCTTTTGTCGGATCGCCCTGAGCAGCCGTCGCGCCTTTTGGATAAGGAGCCAGCAACCATTCAATACATTCCAGATAGGTTGAAGGTTTGCCATTGCCAAGATTCATATTTCGGCAAGCAATGAATTTTGCTCCGGGCGCAACGCCAATCTGATTGGCCGCGCCATCCGAACCGACGGCTGAGCCGAGCGTGTGCGTTCCGTGGCTGTCGTCATCACAAGGCGCGGTGGAATCTTTGCCGCAATTTCGATTGTCTTCGTGAATGCTGTCGTGCCAGTTGTAATCGTGATCGGCATTTGCGCCATCCCAGCCGCGGTAATGGCTTTTCAGCGCAGGATGGCTCCATTCAACACCGGTGTCTTGCCCGGCAATGACGATTCCCTGCCCCGTGAATCCCTGCGCCCAGACTTCCGGCGCGCGGATGTTGCTCACACCCAGTTCAATGTCTTCCGGCGCGGCAGACAGGCGAGAGGTTTTCAACAAATCTTCTTCAGTCAGATCAACAGGACGAACTCCGTTAATTTCAGGATTGCCCACAATGCTGGCGACTTCAGGCCGCGAGGCGATTTCCGCCGCTAATTCGCGCGAACCTTTCACCAGCACGGCATTGACGATGTAAAACGACTGATGCTCGACCTTGCGCTCTTCCAGCCAGGTCAGCAAGGAAGCTTGAGAGTTTTCCGCTTTGGCGCGCAAGGTTTCAAAAACATAGCGGCCTTTTTCTTCCTTTGTTTCCAAGCTGTAAGCCGCGCTCAGATCTGCCTTGTCGAGCATGACCAGAAATTCGGTTTCCTGGCCATCGGCAGTTTTTGCCAACACCCAGGGCGCAAGTTTTTTCAAAGCTGCTTGCTGCAAATCTTGAGAAGCTTCACTCGGCGATTTCGCACGGGCAATCAAACCACCAGCCAGGATGCCCGTTGCGGTGAGGATTAACAGCAACGCTACAAAACGTGACCTTTTCATTACGACACCACTCCTTTGCTCAGCGCGAGCAATCTAATAGATTTCCTGTTGGAGCAGGATCGGGGCTATAAAAAATTGGGATGAAGAAGTTCGTGGGGTCGGTAAATCAGCGGCAATTGTGCATATTCAAGCCCCAATTGTCCACTTTAACCTGAGTTCGCAAAATTAATCATTAACCGGCAATCCCGCAGGAGTGCCATTGCCGGTAATCCTTAGTATCGCATTGCGTGAACTGCTGCGTCTGACCATGCTTCCAGCGGAGCGAAATCATCCGTCAGGATTACCGCCTGGTCGCGCGGCAATTCAACCTGGGACTTAAATACCGATTCGATGTAATTCATCTGGCGAATGTGATCGGCCACTTTCATGTTGAACGGCGCTGGCGTTTCCGGCAGTTCCCCACAAACCAGAAACATGGTGGAAACAAACGCTGCCGTGTTCAATCGGGGATCGCGCTGTTTGGCCATGTACAGGTTTGGCGAAAAGACCTGTGTTTTGCCAAACACGCTTTCCAGCGTCATCACCACGGAAGAAACCAGTCGCGCGGCTTCGCCCGAAACTCCGCCGACAATGTTTCCGACAATCAAACCATTGGGCGCCAACTTTTCCTTCAAGTCGGCAAATGCTTCACGCGTCAGCAAATGAAACGGCGGAGAATCTCCGCTAAATGCGTCCAGCACAATTACATCGTATTTTTCTGTTAACCGCGCGGTTTCGGTTCGTGCATCGCCGACAATCACCTTGACCGAAGCTGGCAAGCCAAAATGCTCGCGAGAAACCTTTTCGGACATCGGGTCAATTTCAATCACCGTCACTTCGGAACCGGCTTCAGCCATCGCGCGCGCGTAAACACCAGCACCCAGTCCCCAAATCAAAACTTTCTTCGGCAAGCCTTTGGCGGTGGCAAATCGCTCCAGTCCATAAGCATACGGCGCATTCGATACATCGCCGATCATCGACCCCTGCTGGACGCCATTCAAGAATAAATACTTAACGCCGCCTTCATCACTAACCACCAGATCGCCATAAGACGATGGCACACGGGCCGTCACACGATACGGTCTGTTTTTGTACATCACTTCGCGATCAGCTTCCTGGCCGGCAACGGCGGTTCCGACTGAAGCAAGCGCCAGTCCAACCAACAGCAGCACAGCCTGTTGCATTCGCTTTCTCATCAGCAGGTACCAAAGCGGCATGATCACCAAAGCCACAGATGTGCCGATGATTGCAGCGTGAACGCTCATATTCGGAATGATCAACAAAGAAACGGCAAGACTGCCAATCACTGAACCGATGGTGGAGATCGCATACAAGTTGCCTACGCTGGTTCCAAGGTGCAATTGATCCGCAGCTGCGCGCACTGCCATTGGCGAAATCATCCCCAGCAAAAGCAATGTCGGAAGAAATAACACCAGGGCCGCAATGAATGTCCCCGATACCATTCCTGCACCGTAAGCGGCGCTGAGCACCGGTTTGGTAATCAGATCCGCGATCAGCAGCGTGCCACCCGCAATTGCCATCACCGTCATTAACGTGCCCAGCCCAGGGCGGTTGTCGGCGATTCGGCCCCCCCAGGCATAACCAATTGCCAGCGCAGCCAGCGTTACGGTAATTAACGCGCTCCAAACGTGTAGCGTGGTTCCGAATACCGGAGCCAGCACGCGAGAGCCAAGAATTTCGACGACCATCACCGAAGCTCCGCCGATTACGACTGCCGCGCGCAGCATCAAAATGCCGATTCCAGCCAAGGCAGTCCCGGATTCGACAGTAGAAGTTTCACTGGCTTTGGCGGTTTTCGCCTTTGCACCTGATTGCACTGAGTTTATTCCTCCGAAATTTATGAATTGACGAATGTGAGAAGTTCGTGCGGGACATCGAAGCCGCGCCAGCATAAGCCAAACCCAGCCGATTTTCCATCAACAGTTGTGCTACTCTCTGCGCCATTATGGCTGACCAGACAAATTTTCAATTGGACGTGCTGGCGATTGCCGCACACCCTGACGACGTTGAACTGTCGGCAGGCGGCACGCTGATCAAACTGGCCGAAATGGGCTATCGCACAGGCATTCTGGATATGACACGCGGAGAAGCCGGGACGAGAGGAACGCCGGAAATCCGCCGGCAAGAAGCCGAACAAGCGGCTGAAATTCTTGGTTTGGCCGTGCGAGAAAGCCTGGAATTGCCGGACGCGCACATCTGGCTGAATGAAGAATCACGCGTCAAACTGGTGCGGGCGTTAAGAAAGTTGCGGCCCCGAGTGATCTTTACTCAACATTGGGAAGACCCGCATCCTGACCATGCGCATACAGCAAAACTTGTCCGCGAAGCCATGCACGTTGCCGGGCTGACGAAATACGATGGTGAATTCGGTTTGGAACGATGGCGGCCAAACTGCGTCGCGCACTTTTTATTCCCGCGCACCGTCGCTCCAACCTTCATTGTAGATGTCAGTCAACAAAGCGAACGCAAATGGCAGGCAATCAATGCCCACGCGTCCCAGTTTTTCAATCCTGAAAGCAACGAGCCTCAATCCCGTGTCAGCACGCAAGCTTTCTTGCAGGAAATGGAAGCGCGCGACCGTTATTTCGGCGCGCTGATCGGCGCGGAACACGGTGAAGCCTTTTTTGTCCGCGAAGCTCTGAATGTGAATGATCCGATTGAATTGCTGACCCGGCGAATGAATTTGTACTCCTAAATACGGAAGGCAGGTTTTTCAACCTGCCTTCCGTATTTAGCATCAGATTCAAAGCAGAATGGGAAATCTGCCCTATACACTTAAAAGATCGTTACCTTCACAGACAAATACTTCTTTGGGTTTTGCCGGAAGTCGTAAATCAGCTTGGTCATTTCCGCCGACAGCGTATTGATGTTGTTGTAAAGCTTTTCGTCCTTTAACAGCATACCGGCCGTTCCTTCGCCCTTTTCCAATCGCGTGCTGATTGTCTTCAATAATTCGACTGTGTCGCGGGCATCATTGTAAAGCTTGTCATCTTTGAGCAATTTGCCCAAATTCCCCTCGCCGTTTTCAATCTTAACCACAAGGCCGTCTAACCGGGCAGAAATCTTGTCTGCTTTGGCAATCAATTCATTGGCGCGATTGTAAAGCTCTTCGTCTTTCAGCAGCTTGCCAACAGTTCCTTTGCCAGAGGAAAGCTGGTTATTGATGTCCATCGAAATGCTGCGCAATTGAGTAACCGTTTCCGTCACTTGATCTCGAAGCTTGTCGTCATTGATCAAGCGGCTGATCGTTCCATCGCCTTCTTTAATGGCGGCAATAAGGCTTTGCGCTTTCAGAACCGTATCGTTCAGGTTGACGTAAAATTTCTCATCAGTCAAAAAGCGGCCTGCCGTTCCCTTCCCACTTCGCAAATCGCCGGTCATCGCCTTAATGTCCGTGGAAATCTCATTGAGATTGCTGACGGCAGTTTGAGCGGCATTCAAAATATCGCCCACGCTTTTTTGCGCCTGACTGTTGATTTTGTCGCCATTGTTGATCGGTTTTCCGTTGAGCGTGCCGGGCGTGATGTCAATCACGTTGTCCCCAAGAACGCCTGCGGTTTTCAACGTGGCGACCGAATCGCTGCGGATGCGTTCGATGGCGGGCCGCCCGTCCAGCGTGCCATCAATTTCCATGATGATTTCGATATTGCCAGCTTCTGTAGCGGCTTTGGGATCAGCAGGGATGGATCGGCTGAAATTTATATCCTTCACGCCACCGATCTTTTTCCCGGAAAGGCGAACCTCAGCGCCCTTGCGCAAACCGTCCACACTGGACATCTCTGTGCGGACTGTGGTCGTTTTGCCAAAGCCGGGAATTTTCAGATCGCCGCTAACGGCGAAAATCACCAGAACCAAAATTGCCAGCGCCAATAAAATCAAAAGCCCAACCTTCAATTCGGATAACCGCGCTGTTTTGCTCTGTGGCATAAGTCCTCCACTCGTGATCGCGTCCTTATTGCCTGCTCAAAGTTGCCTGCCCGAACGCTATTTTTTGTTGAGAAATTTCTGGACGTAAGGATTCGACGACTGGCGCATCTGTTCGTTGCTGCCGCTGGAAATAATGTCGCCGTCCTTCAGCATAATGAACTTTGTATTGATCAAACAAAGCCTGTCGCCTTCGTGTTCGAAATGCACATTGCCAAAATCATCTCGCACGACGTATTCGCTGGATAACACTTCGATGTCTTCCAGGCGGTGCGTAACATAAATCGAAGAAACTTCTTCCAAATCGCGCAGCTTCAATGCAAGCTCGCAGATTGTGCGCGCGGTGATCGGGTCCAACCCAGCAGTCGGTTCGTCGTAAAGGATGATCTTCGGGTTCCCCACCAAGGCTCTGGCAATACCCACGCGGCGACGCATACCGCCTGAAAGCTCGTTGGGCATCTTGTCAATTGCGTCTTCCAGATCAACGAACCGCAACATGCGCGTGACAACCGATTCGATTTCGCTTTCATCCACGCGCTGTTCCCGCAACCGATAAGCGACATTGTCATACACCGACAGACTGTCAAACAGCGCGCCTTCCTGAAAGACCATGCCGATTTTCTTGCGAACATCCATCATGCTTTCTTCTTTGTGATTGGTGATCTCTTCTCCGTCCACAAAGATTTGGCCGGAATCCGGCTTGAGCAGGCCCAGCACCAATCTCAGCAAAGTGGATTTGCCAGTGCCGGAACCGCCCATCACGATTTTCGATTCGCCATAACGCACGCCAAAACTGATGCGATCAAGAATCACGTTATCGCCGAAGGCCAGCGAAACGTCTCGAAATTCAATGGCATATGGATTGGAACGCATATCTTAGAGTAAGAATTCGGTCGCTACTGCTCCCCGGTGCATTGTTGTTTTACCTGGGTTCAAGCAGCAGAGAGATGATGACTTTCGATAACAGAAAATCCACCACGATCACTAGAATCGAAGCATTGACCACAGATTCCGTGGTTGAACGACCGACGCCGACCGTGCCCCCTGTCGTGCTCAAGCCCTTGTAACAACCGATCAACGCAATAATAAATCCGAACACTGTTGGCTTAATCAACCCGCCAAGAATCTCATTAAAACTGACGGCTTCCATTGCCGCAGACAGGTAGACCGACGACGCCTGGTGCAACAGCGTAATGGAAATCAGCAATCCGCCCATTGTGCCGACAAAATCGCAAATCACCGTCAGCGCCGGGGCCATCAGTACCAGGGCCACAACGCGAGGCGTCACCAGTTTCTTAATCGGGTCAGTGCCCAGCGCGCGCATGGCGTCAATTTGCTCGCTGACCAACATCGAACCAAGCTCCGCCGCAATTCCAGAACCGACTCGTCCAGCCAGCATCAAACTGGTCAGCACGGGTCCAAGCTCCCGGATCAAACTGGTGGCAACCAATTGCCCCGTCACATTTTGCACGCCGAATTTTTGCAGGGTGTTGGCCGAATTTAGCGCCAGGACCATTCCTGTAAACGTTCCGGTCAGAATGATGATGGCCAGACTGCCGAAGCCAAGAATGTCCATTTGCCGGATCATCTCGCCCCAATAGCGCGGAGCTTTGAAAAAGCCACGCACGATGCGCCAGACAAGTAGAGTTAGTTCTTGAAGTTGAAGAACAATGCGGGTGATTGGGTTCATCAGAAGTGCCAGCCGGTTTTATGATTCGCTAGTGCCCCAGTCTTGGATGTCATTACTCGGTCGTCAGAATCTGTTTTCACTCAACTAATAAATTCCAGGAATGCTTAATCACAGATGCCCGGTTGAAAGGCGGCCTATGATGCGGTTTTTGATTTCACAGGTCAAGCCACGCCCTTAGCCCATTTTGACTTCGATCCGCCTGCCAGATAACTGACGTTTTGGTGAGGCCTGACGCCAAATCCCTTAAACTTCTGTCAGCATTCTCCGACAATAAGCCTTTCCAAACTCTCTCTAAAATCAGTACTTGTACGTATTCCAACCTTTCGTAAAGCTTCTACAATGCAGAGCTGTCGAACCCAAGGTTCGGCTTTGCGCAAAAGCGCAGTTGCAAAGCAGTACTCGGTTTTACCGACCTCGTGGAGCAACAAACCACCTCGCATCTCGTTGAACAGAGCGAGTAAAGGCGGAGCAGAAGTACCGGTTGCCCTTACGCTGCTCCGTCAATAATTTAAGGAGAAGAAGCGAAGTAATTGGCGGAAGTCAGGTTTCACCGACGCCGCTGTTTTATACCAGCACTTCGTTCTTAAAAATAAACCGTAGCCACAAGCGGAAGTCAGGTCTTGACCGACATCGCTTATTGGCTACGGTTATTTTGTTTTAGATGAAACCAGCGCCTACTTCACAGTTTCGGCTCGTCCCAAATAGATGCCGTTGAACAGCAGCTTGAATGTTCCGTGCGGCTGCGCGCGGAACGCGATTTCGGGGCCGTACATAAACAAGCGGCCTTTGCCGACGCTGGCGTCAATGACGGCGACACCGTCCTGCAAATACTTCTGTCCCCAAGCCCAGCCGCTGCGAAGCGGCGCGCCGTTGTCGAACCAGGCAACCGGCCTTACTCCTTTCAACGCCGCTTCCGGCTTCAGGCGAAAGACCGGGCTGTTGTCGAAAAAGACATCTGCCTTTTCCGGCATTCCGTAAGCCAGCGGGTTGGTGTTGTCCACGCTAACCTGCAAGAGCGAACCGGGAATGTAATATTTGTCGCGTCCGAGTGGTCGTTCGTCGCCACTGCCAGTTTTTTCCATCAAGGCATTCGCCATCGGCAAGCCAAGGTGATAACCCAGATTGGTCGAACTGCCGATGGTCAGCACCGTGCCACCCGCTTCGATGAAAGCTTTCAGTTGCGGAACGGTTCTGGCTGCCGTGACATTGCCGATCCAGCCGCGAAACTCTTCAGGAAGCTCGTTCGCTCCAGGCATTCGGCCAAACACCGGTTCGTCGCCTCCACCACCGGCCGGACCACCGCCCGCAGTTGCGCGAACTGCCGGAATCCCGCCCGTGACGAAGATAATCACATCAAACTTGTCCGCCAGATTTCCAGCATCCAGCGTTTGCGGGTAAACCACCGTGAACGGAAATTCGAACTGTTCCAGAATCCAACGCGTCCAGCCCGAAGGCATAGAGCCGCCGTACCGATCCCACAATGCGATGCGCGGCTGTTTCAGCTTGAACATCTCGCCCGCAGGTTTCGCCGTCAGCGGTTCAAACCGAACGCCGGTTTCGACTTCCATCTTGCGCACTTTCGCGCCGGTTTCGGCTTTTGACGGAATGAAAACCGTTCCCGCCGGATACGTCTTGCCGTTGACTGTGAACGCTTGTTTGATCCAGTACACGTCTTCGCCGTCTTTCAACAGGCGATTAGTGACCAGGAACGAATCGTTGACTTCGTGGCTGACCAGATAACCAGCCGCGTTCGCCAGCGGACGTGGCATGCCGGGAGCATACTTGGCAAAGCCGCTGATTTTCTCGAACGGGCCTTCGAAACCTTCCAGAATACGGTCGAACTTCACGCCCATCTGATAGGCCAGCGTCCAGCCTGCGCTGTCATACGGCGGAATCGGCGGCCCGCCAGGATATTGAAAATCGTTCGGATGATCCTGCGGTTCGAACATATCCAGAATGTGCGGGCGAAATGCCTGCGCGGTTTTGACGACGTAAGAACCTGCCGGATACGATTTGCCGTTGACCTGAAAATCGCTGCTTGCGCGATGAATCGTGATGCCGGTTTTGATCAGCGCGTTGACGAATTTGGTCGCCGTCAGAAAGTCCGCCTGATTGAAAGGAATGATGTAGCCCCGCGGATCGCGCAGTTCGGGTTTGCGCAGCATCTCGTAATACTTCATTGAAGCAGCGCCACCGCGTCCGCCGAAACCTCCACCACCGCGTCCGCCGCCACCGGGACCGTCACCGCCCGCGCCTCTGGCTTCGGCGCTTTGGCGGCGCTCGCGATCAATCGCTTCCTGCACATCGGCAATGCGTCCGGGATTCACCGTCCAGGTGTCACGGTTGCCGCGCTCTATCGAATTCCGCCCCATCTGGTAAATGTTGTACAAGAAGTCTTCGCGATTTTTTGTTGCCACATCCACGACAGCGCGATTGGCCGTGATCGAATATTCGATGGACTGACGGAAGTGCCATTTTTGCGGCGCAATCGGCGCAATCAGGTTGCCTTGCGGCAGTTGGCGGCTAACAACGAAAGGAATTTCCATCGGCGTTGGGCTGCCGATGGTTTCGGTCAGCAAACCGATCATGTTGTGAAAGTAAACCGTGGTTCGCAGTCCGCCGTTCCACCACGTCGAATAACCTGTGCCGGTTCGCGTCGTTGCGCCGGGTTTGTTTTCAGCCAAAAAGCGCTGATGCATCGCCGCGCCGACCAGATCAATTCCTGCCACGACCATCGGGTCAAAGGTGTAATTGAACGGATCGCGAAAAGGCGGCGCAAACAACACGGTTCCGGCAGGGCCAGTCTGGTGATGGTTGTAAACAATCTGCGGAAACCATTCGTGGTAAAACACGCGGTTGATGGCTTCTGATTCCGGCTGCGCGGACATGTAAAAGTCGCGGTTATTGTCGTGGCCGATGTATTTCTGATACAGGCGCGGGATCGAACCAAAACTGCGCTTGGTCGGGTCTTGTTCGCGCATATACCAGTTTGAAACCAATTCCATGCCGTCAGGATTGACCAGACAGGTCAGGATGATCGTGTCGTTCAGGAAGCGTTTGGTTTCTTCATCCGTGCGGCTGTTGAATTGCCAGATGGTTTCGATCAATTGCGCCGGGCCCAGCACTTCAGTCGCGTGCAAACCGCCGTCAATCCAAACGATGGCTTTGCCTTCTTTGGCCAGCGCGCGCGCCTGTTCGTCGTTCAAGCCTTCGGCCAAAGCCAGTTTTTTGGCAATTTCCTTGTACCGGTCAAGCTTCTTGTGATTTTCCGGCGAAGTGATGATGCCGACATACATCGTGCGGCCTTCGGCGGATTTGCCGATTTCGACCAGCTTCATGCGGTCGGATTCGGAGTCCAGCTTTTTGATATAGGCTTCGTATTGCGTGTAGTTGGCGAGCTGATAATCGTCGCCGATATTGAATCCGAAATGCGCTTTGGGAGTTGTCAGGCTTTGAGCCGAAGCGGCCAGGACGGCAAAAGCGCACAACAGCGCCGCCAGCAGCCAACGACTAAACGGGTTCTTTCGCATGGGCAGACCTCTTGAATGTGTTGAATTGTCGAATGGTTGAAGCAGAATCCGGCGCAACTATAAAGCCAGCCGAAAATTTGTGACAAGACTGATGACGCCGCCAAGTCACAAGTGGTTACGGGAACAACCACTTCGGACAATTTCGTCCGATTTACAAGAATTGACAACCAATGTAAGCCGAATGACAAGCGATCCTGAACCGCCTTCGTTATTGTGCCGCCACCCTTTTTCATTTCGCATAACGGATTTCGACAATGCAGATCAAATCGCTCAACGAACAGATTCGCGTCTGGCGGCCTGAAGGTTTCGCCGGATTGGAGCTTCGCCAGGGCACCAGTGTCAGCCAGCCGTATCCGAAACATTGGCACGAGGAGCTTCATTTTTGTCTGATTCAGGATGGTAGCGGCAAATTGAATTATCGCCGCGAAGATCATTGGACGCCCGCCGGTTGTCTGTTTATCGTTCATCCCGGTGAAGTCCATTCCAATCACGCCGATGAAGGCCGCAGTTGCAGTTATCGAAACCTTTATGCCGAGCCGGAAATCATTCGCCGACTTACCGCTGAAATCACAGGTCATCAAAATGATCTGCCGTTCTTTTCACCCACGCCGATTTACGACCGCCAAGTCATACAGCTTTACCTGGACTTGCACCAAAGTTTTGAAGCGGGCAATTCCAAGCTGGAACAGGACGAGTTGCTGATGAACTTTCTGGCGAAATTGCTTGCCAGACATTCGGAATCGGCCACGGAATTTCGTGAACCGGGCCGCGAATGCGAAGCGGTCTATCAGACGCGGGATTATCTAATGGAGAATTTTTCCAGCAATATTTCGCTGGAAGACCTGACCGGAATTGCCGGCTTGAGCCCGTTTCATTTGAACCGGGTGTTCAGCAAGGAATACGGCTTACCGCCACACGCATTTCTGACGCAGGTGCGCATTGCCCGCGCCAAAACGCTGTTGAAAGAAGGCGCGTCCATC
>CAYLJQ010000002.1:0-33776 GCA_964383955.1 uncultured Heliomicrobium sp.
CTGTGCGACGCGGCGGATTATAGGTTCGGCTTCTGCGAAGGCGCAATTGTTTTCTGCGAAGCGCATTTGGAGTGCGACGGCTCCAGCGTCGCTTTGGTAGTCCGCTCCTCGAAAATGCCAATCCGGCAACAAACATTGCCTTTCATTCCAATGAACCGCTTCTTTCGGAAAAGGTGGATCAATGGAAATGACTACCAAAGTGGTGCCAGAGCTACCGCACTCCAAAGATGCTTACCCAAGCTGATTTCTAAACCGCCAGGCGCTGATCCCGACCAGCGCAACAGCAAATCCGACCAGCGCCAGCATGTGAATCCAGATGGCTTCGATCCCTGCGCCTTTCAGCAAGATGCCGCGCGCAATCGTCCCAAAGTGACTGATCGGATTGAGCTGCGTAAACGGTTGCATCCAACTCGGCATGGCTTCGATGGGCGTGGTCGCACCCGACAGCATTGAAAGCGGTGGATTGACGAAAAACGCCATCAACTGGGCTTGCTGCTGCGTTTTGCTGAAGGTCGCCAAAAAGGTTCCGATTCCGATTCCCGCCAGCACGCACAACATTCCAGCGGTAAACAGCAACACCAAACTGCCGCGCATTGGCAAACCGAACACCAGCCAGCCGACCGTCAACGCCAGCACAATCTGCGTCGAAAGCAAAATAAACAGCGGGAAGATTTTGGCCGTCACGATTTCCGCAGCCTGCGCCGGAGTCATCAGCAATTGTTCAATCGTTCCGGCTTCTTTTTCTTTGACCATCGTCGCCGACCCGATGATCGAACCATTCAGCACCAGCAAAATTCCCAGCACGCCAGTGACGATAAACCATGCGCTTTCCAAGCCCGGATTGAACAGCAGCGCGATTTTGGCGACGAGTTTGCCGCGTGCGCTTCCCTGCCCGCCTTCCATTTGCAACGCGACGGCGGGCGTATCTTTTGCGATTCGTTCGTTGAGCGCGGAAATCGTACGCGCAGCGTAGCCACTGGCGATTCCCGCCGTGTTTGAATTGACCGCGTCCAGCAAAAACTGAAGGCGCGCGGTTTCGCGGCGTTGACGCCGTTCGGCAAAATCCGAAGGAACGATCAAGCCTGCATCCAGCTTTCCTGCGCTCAGTGCTTCGCCCAGTTCCGCAGAAGAGCGGAAAGATTCGGCCACAAAAAACGAACGGCTTTCGACAAAGGCCGAAACGACTTCGCGGCTGGCCGCCGTGTGGCTTTCGTCCACCACGCCCAGCCGCAAATTGGTCACTTCCGGATTCAGCGCGAAGCCGAAAATCAACAGTTGCACCGTCGGCGGCAATATCAACGAAACAATCAATTTCTTGTCGGATTTGATCTGCCGCAGTTCTTTCATAAACAGCGGCCACAACCGCCAGCGACGAATTTTGTTGATCAAACTTTTCATGGTTCCTCTCGCAAGATGCTAGATTTTGGATACTGGGTGTTAGTTCTAGCATCTAACATCCGGCATCTTCATTAAGCTTCAACTTGCATATGGCGCATCTTCTTCCACGCCTTCAGAAAGAAAAACGTCCCAACCAGCGCTAACATCAGCGGCGCGTGCCAAACGGCAGGCCATCCGCCGCCGCGTACAAATCCATCGCGGACAAGCTCGATGAAATAGCGCGCGGGGACAAAGGCAGAAATCCAACGAATGCCTGCCGGAATGTTCGACACAGGAAAGATGAATCCCGACAGCAGGAACGAAAGCAGAAACTGCACGCCCGCGACGGCTTGAATTGCGGCAGCTTGATTGGGAATCGAAACGCCGACCATCACGCCGAAACAGACGTTACAGAAAAAATAGAGTGCTGTGCCGACCAACAGCGGAGTCGGATCCCCCGCGATCTTCAGGTCAAACAGCGGAAAGGCAACCGCCAGCGCCAACACCCATTCGGCCAGGGCGATGATGAAAAACGCGGCGATTTTTCCCAGCAGAAATTCATGCGCCGAAATACTGGAAACGTATACCTGCAAGATCGTCTTCTGCTCGCCTTCGCGCGACATTGCCAGCGCGGCCAGCAGCGGCGGAAACAACGCCAACACGACGGCGAACGCGCCTGGCCCGATGAACTTCCGGGAAGAAGCGCCGGGGTTGTACCACATGCGCGTGTCGGCTTTGATTGCGGGTTTCGCGCTTTGTTTGTCACCGGCAATGCTTGCGGCAAAAGCGTTGGTCAACGCCGCCGCCTGCCCGCGCATGCTGTTGGCAGTGTTGGCGTCAACCGCATCAATCAACCATTGCACTTCGCTCGGTTGGCCGCGCAAGTAATCGCGCTCGAAATTTTCAGGGATCACAATCACGACGCGCGCCTCTTCTGCCGCCATCATTTCTTCCGGGCGTTTGTCCGGCACCGACGGCACGATTCGAAATGTCAGCGAAGCGCCAAGCGCATCAATGTATTGGCGCGACAATGGCGTGCGGTCGAAATCCTGGACAACGACTGCGACTCCTTTGACCGAAAACGACAATGCAGTGCCAAGCAGCGCCAGCAAAATCAGCGGCAAGACCAGCGCCAGCGCCACCGTCAGTTTGTCGCGGAACACTTGCGTCAATTCTTTGCGGGTTTGAGCGATGATTCGTTTCATATTCAATCTCCACTGGCGACTTTGCCGTTTTGCCGCGCTTGTTCGACGACGGCGATGAATACATCTTCAAGCGAAAACCGTTCTTGTCGCGCTCTTTGCACTTGAATACCGGCGGTATGCAGTCGTTGCGAAAGACGTCTGATTCCGGTGTCTGGCGCATCCTGCACCACGACATGCAACCGGTCACCGAACAGAGAGACGCGCCAACGATCCATTTCGCCTTTCAGCAAATCCGCCGCGCGTTGCGGCGCGTCGGTGATCAATTCGATCAGATTGTCTGCTTGCGCGGCTTTGATTCCGCTTGGCGTTCCTTCGGCAACCAGTTCGCCCGCGACCATAAAGCCCAGCCGATTGCATTGCTCGGCTTCTTCCAGATAGTGCGTAGTGACCAGCACGGCGACGCCGCGATCCGCCAGTTGATTGATCATTCGCCAGAATGCGCGGCGCGCCAGCGGGTCAACGCCCGAAGTCGGTTCGTCCAGAAACAGCACGCTTGGTTCGTGCATGATTGCCGCGCCGAATGCCACACGCTGTTTCCAGCCGCCGGGCAATTCGCCGGTTTTCATCTGGCCGCGACCTTCCAAGCCGGAAAATTCCAGCACCCAGCGTTTCTTTTCTTCGCGCTCTTCAGGCGGGACTTGATACACGCCTGCGAAAAATTCCAGGTTGTCGTTGATCGTCAGATCGTCGTACAGCGAAAACTTCTGCGACATGTAGCCGATGCGCTGGCGCACGAAGCTGGAGCGCAAGCTGCCGCGCTCTCCGGCAAGCTCCATCTCGCCGTCGGACGCCGCAAGCAAGCCGCAGAGGATTTTGATCGTTGTGGTTTTGCCCGCTCCGTTGGCTCCGAGCAGGCCATAAATTTCGCCGTATTTAACTTCGATGTTGACGTCTTTGACGGCGTGAAATGCGCCAAAGCGTTTGTGCAAATGGCGAGCGCCAATGGCGATTGCATCGGGTTGGCGCTGGCGAAATTCGCGCCGCCGTGGGAATGGGGACGCTTTCATTTCGCCGTTCAGATCACGAAGGATTGAAACGAACGCGTTTTCCAGTGTTGGCGAACCGCTGCCGATTTCGCGCACTTCAATCTCTGCTTCGCCCAGGGCTTTGCGCGTCAACTGTTCACCCTGATTCAAATCGCTGACCATCACATCCAGCCGGTCACCGAACCGCTGCACATCGGCAAGCTCTGAAATCTTATTCAAGACTTCTTCGGCTTCGCTAAGCTTTGACGCGCGCACTTCCAACCGATGCAGGCCCAGATCGCGGCGAATTTCAGCGGGCGTGCCGATTTGATGAATCTCGCCATCGTGCATCAGCGCGACGCGTGTGCAGCGTTCGGCTTCGTCCAGATACGGCGTCGCAACGACAATCGTCATTCCGTCCGCTGACAACTGCGCCAGTGTGTCCCAGAATTCGCGGCGCGAAACAGGGTCAACACCCGTCGTCGGTTCGTCCAGCAGCAACAGCTTCGGTTCAGTGATCAGCGCGCAAGCCAGCGCCAGCTTTTGTTTCATGCCGCCGCTGAGCTTGCCCGCCAATCGGTCCGTGAAGCGATCCATATCGAACAGCTTCAGATAATGCTGGCCGCGTTCTGTGATTTCGCGGTTTCGCAGCTTTCGCAACTGGCCGACGTAGCGCAGGTTTTCTGCGACGCTCAAATCCTGGTACAGGCTGAATGTTTGCGTCAGGTAGCCAATCATTGAACGCGCATCACGCGCCGTTTGACCGTACACCGTCGCTTCGCCGCCAGTCGCCGCCATCACGCCGCCCAGAATCTGAAAGATCGAAGTTTTCCCTGCGCCGTCCGGCCCGATCAGACCGAAAATTTCACCGCGCCGGATTTCCAGATTCACGCCACGCACGGCTTCCAGCTCACCGTAGCTCTTGCGCAAGCCACGAATATGGATGGCCTTGCTGGCGCTGTCCGCCATCGCTGTTTCGCACGAACCAGCGACCGTTAAACTTCCATCGAAATAGTTTTGCGTTGCTTCCAGTAGCGCGCTCATTGCGAGCCTCCTTCTCTACCGGATCGCCAGTCCGCTCAAATGTATTCATAGCAGCATCGGGAGTGTTTTCAGTTCCCCGCTTGCTCCAAATATCCGAAATTCCCAACGCCAAAATGAATACGCATAAACCGATGAATGGCACTCCGATTAAAAGCAAACCGATAATGGTCATAATTTCCTCCGATCAATGATTTGGTGTTTTGCAATTTGACTGAAAACCACATTTCGATCTTCAGCAGAAAATACTCTTCCAATCTGTCATGCGCGAAACACTTGATCAAATGATCATCCGAAATAGAAAAAATTCGTCGCTCATCAATTCCTAAACCCGATTCCAGCTCGTTATCGGTTGGTTGCAACCCATTGATTGCCTTGAACCAGCACTTCGCCGTCGGCAGGCATTCCAGGTTTGGCAAACCCTTGCGGGTTTGTCAGTTGCAGCTTCACGCCGACGACTTGCTTGATGCGGTCGTTCTGAAAGTACGTGTTTTCCGGCGTGAACGAAGCTTGCGGATCAATGCGCGAAACCATCGCGTCCAGTGGTTGTTTCGGGTCGGAATCCAGAAACACACGCGCCATTTGGCCTGTGCGCACGCGTCCGATTTCGCCTTCGGGAATGAACGCGCGCAGATAAACCTGCCCCGGATTCAGGATGGTCAAAATTGCCGTGCCCGGCGAAACAATCTCTCCCGATTCGGCGGAACGCGTTGCCACCGTGCCTTCAAACGGCGCGATGATCTGCAAATCGTTGCGGTCAGCTTCGGCTTCCTGCAACTGTGCGCGGCTTCTAGCGACTTCGGCTTCGGCGGATTGAATGTCCGACTGCGCCTGCAAAATTTGTTGTTCGACGGACGCAGCCTGCGCAGCGCGAATCGCCGGGTTATCCAGATTCGCCTTTGAAGTTTGCAACGCACCGCGAGCGGCTTCGACCTGTTTGCGCGCAGCTTCGACAACGGCTTTGTGCGCCACGGCGGCGGTTCGCGCCTGTTCGCCTTCGCGCGCGGGAACGTCGCCCTGATCGGCCAACGTGGTAAAGCGTTCTTCATCAGCACGCGCCTGCCTGTAATCTGCGTCGGCTTTGGCCAACGAAGCTTCCGCGGAAGCAACGTGTGCTTGCGCCTGACTGACGCGGCCTTCGGCGTCCACGCGCGCCTGGCTGACACCTAACCGGCTCTGCTCTAGCTGCGCTTGCAGAACGGCGATTTGCTGGCGCGAGAAGCGTAATTTGGCTTCACTGCGTTCGACGTTTGATAACTCCTGCTGCACGCGCGCGTTGACTTGATCGTCGTCCAGCACGGCGACGACCTGACCGGCTTTGACGTGATCGCCTTCGCGGACGGTGATTTCGCGAATGCGCCCGGAAGTCTTGGCCGCCACAATGGCGTCATCGCTTTCAATGCGTCCGCTGACTGCAATGATTTCTTTTGGCGCGGACGACTGGCGCAGGAAAAACCACCCGGCTGCCGCTCCGCTGAGTAAAGTAACAAGAAGAATGACGCGAACGATCTTTTTCTTGTGGCTGATTTTGCTGTTGTTTTCGTTGTTGTTCTTAGTCATAAGTTCCCTCCTTCAAATGTAGCGCAGGTTTTCCAACCTGCGTTTGACATTGCCAAATGCCTTCGGTTCCGCAGACGGCTTTTTCATTCAAATCAGCGCAGGTTGGAAAACCTGCGCTACCTTTCGGCGTTAGCGGCTGGCCAGCGCGACGTTATTGCTATCCAGTGTGGTAGACATCGCGCGCTGAAGCTCAGCGGCGGCTTTGTTGTAATCGGTCAGCGCCTTCAACTCTCGCCCGCGCGCAGCCGACAAAGCGTTTTGCCGATCCAGCACGAAGTAGTTTGTCGATTGCCCGGCGTCGAACTTCCGCTGTTCGCTCTGATACTGAAGCTCTGCGTTCGTACGTGAATTCGCCGCCGCTTCGACTCTGCGCTTGGCGGTTTCGACGGCTTGCAGCGCGTTGCGGACTTCGACTTCGATTTGCTGTTCGGTTCGCTGGCGTTCCGTGTCCAGCTTTTTGCCTTCGGCCAGTGCGCGACCGTATTGCGCTTTTGCCGTGCGATTGCGCAGCGACAAATTGATCGAAACGCCTACGCGGAACGTGCGATAGTCGTTGCTGAACATATTGCCCAGGCTCTGCCCGTAATCGCCCAGGAATTTGTCTGGCGTTGCGCCGAAGGAAATCGGCGGCAACGTGGGCAGCCCTGCGAATTCGGAAAGCTTGTTGATCCGGTCAAACAGCAGTTGATTGCTTTCGACAATCGGATTGGTTCCCGTCCGCGCCTTGCCCGCCAAGCCAATCGTGCCGTAGCTGGCAATCAGGTTGATTTCCGGTTTGGTTTGATCGCGAAAATACTGCACATCAATTTTGTTCATCTCCTTGCGCACACGGTATTGCTCCATTTCCTGGCGGTTGTTGAATGCCATTCGAATCGCGTCATCCACAGGCAAAGCCGGTTCAGGCTTCAATTGCGGTTGTTCGGCAGGAACCAGCGCGGAGTTCCATTGTTCGCTGCTTCCTGCTGGCAGCATCAACGCCTTCAGGCCGTTTTCGGCGCGCTGAATGGATTCGATGGCGGCTTCGGCTTCATCCACACGGCGTTCGACTTCGACGCGGGCAGAAACCACATCCGCCGGAGCCAGCGTGCCTTTCGCAACCAATCGTTCGTTGTGCTCCAGTTGTGTGCGTGCCAGTTCCACCGATTCGCGCTTGATGTCGGCATCGCGCCGCGCGAAAACCAAATCCCAATACGCGCGTTCCACGCTGGCGATGATTTCTATCGCGCGCTGGCGGAACTGGCTGTCCGAAAGGTCCAGCCGTTTGCTGGCGATGCGAATCTGGCGGCGTTCGGCATCAATCTGCCGGTTGCGGAAGATTGGCTGCGTGAAATCCACAGATAAGCGCGAAGTGAATTGCGGATTCAGCGAATTGAACAGGTTGTCGCTGGTCGCGCGGCTTTGGTCGTAACTGACGCTGACCTGGCCGCCCTGCCACGGCAATCGTTTCGACAGCGTCGCCGAGCCTGTAAATTCGGTGGTTTGCAGCCGACCGTTTTCACTGCCCATCAGGATCGAAGCCACAGGCGTGTTTTGCCGTTGGTAAACCATGCTGCTGGTCAACGACGGGTCATAAACGCTTTTGGCAGCGCGCAAATCAAATTCATTCAACTGTGTGTTGATCCGTTCGATTTCGATGTCGCGGTTGTTGTTCAGCGCCATCATCACGGCGTCGCGCAACGTCAAATTGATCTGTTTGTCGTTGGCAACGCCGACGCGCGGCGCTGGCGTGGGGGGCTGCTGTGCCAGCGCAGATGACGATCCCGAAACGGCCAGCACTGCAACAAATACTCCGGATAACCAATTCGCTTTCAGTTTTTCCTGCATCGTGGTTCTTTTAGACATACCTCCTCCTTCTCAATCCCAGAGAATGTGCGAGCACACTCGCCCACTTGGAGATTGACGGTTTATAGATCAGATTGTGGTCTGGGATTTCGCACGTTCACCGCGTGCGCCCTGGATTGGTTTCTTACGGAAACTGAATCTCGTCCTCGTTCGTGGCGAATAAAACAGCAATGGCAATGCCAATCGCGATGCCGACGCCAATGGCGATCTTGGCTCCTGTGGAAAGGTTGTGGCCCTTGATCTTGCCGACCTGTGGATACGTCACCGTGGACGTTCCTTCGTTTCTGGGATTGATGACGGTGAAGGACTCTTCCCCGGCTTCACTGATAAACCCTTCCAGCCTGGCGTGGTCTTTCAGTTCCAGTTTCACCAGAGCCTTTTCTCCGGTGCCAAGCTTCTGAATCGCGGCTTTGATCTTGGCCGTTTGCCGGGCAGCCTTTTCCGTTGGCGTTTTAGCCAAAGCGAACACAGCCAGAACATTGGTCAACGCGACGGTCAGAATCATCACGGTTACTTTTTTGAACATAACTTCTCCCTCCTTCTCAAGCAGCCTGCGCCGTAGCGACAAACCGCAAATCAATCGTTTTGTTCGTTATTCGGTCTTTCCGAATGTATGTCTTCCTCAAAGGAATGGCCTTGCGCGATTTGCTCCACCAAAGCTTTCATCAGGATGTCAGCCGCAATCAGTTCGACGCCTGCCCTGGCCATCACCGCCAGCAATCGTTTTCCCGTTTCGCTGACAAACGTTACCTCGCTCAAATCAATTCGGACTGGCAGCAAAGGCTTGCGAGTTGCGACGCCGCGCCAGCAACGCTCCAGCTCCGGCGTCCATTCCCCGGCAAGTTTGCCTGCCAGTTTGAATGTCAGCGACCTTTCATCTCCTTGTTCGGTAATCATCAACATGTCATTTCGCCTTTTTCTACGGCTCCATCTCCTGACACTTGGTTTTTCTTTTATTGCCCGTCCACACAGCCTGCGGCGGCTTTGGCAGCGGCGTACGCGTCCAGCGGCGACAGCATCACAATCAGCATCCAGATGGGGATAGTGATCAGTGTGCAAATCACGCCCTTCAACCATCCCTGCGTTTTCTGCGCCGAAGTTCTGGCGGACATGCTTTCGGCAACAACCCGTATCAACCGGCCAGAGTAGGTGGTGTAGCTTTCGGAATCGCCTTGCAATAGCTTCGTTTCGTTGCCCAACCTCTGTGCCAGGTCGGTCGAAGTAGCGTACCGGTTCATTTGACTAACGCCGCAACGGCGGCAGAATTTGTCGTGGTCGCGCAATTCAGCAGTGCAGGCGCAACATAATTTCAAGCCAATGGTTTCTGTCATTTCCGTTATTGGGTGTGTCACAGCCGCTCCTCCTTTCGAGCATTCTGACTTCATTTCATCTGACTACTTCGTTCCGACAACCGGAGATAGTGCAAGGCCCTTGCCAAAGTGAGAAACAGATTTCGGCAGGCAGCTAACCTACTGAAAAGATGGAAGTTTTATTTTTGGAGGGTGACAAGAAGGGAGAGTGCCGAAGCCAAGTGCCGAAGCCTTTCGCGCCGAGGTTCCGGCGCGCGCCGATATTTCGGCGCGAAAACTGAAAATGTCCAAGGAAGAAACCACTGATGGACACAGATCAACACAAATGAGCACAGATCATATTTTCAACTTACCTGTGTCTATCTGCGTGAATCTGTGTTTATCAGTGGTTAAAGCCGCTTCCTTCAACTTAGCTTTGGCGTCCAATGCCAAGCTTCTGCATTTTGGATTGCAGGGTGGTGCGCTTCATGCCCAGCCGCGCCGCTGCGCCTTGGGGACCGCCGACGATCCAGTTGGTTTCTTCCAGCGCGCGTAAGATGTGTTCACGCTCGGCATCATGAAGTGTGGCGAGTTCCGTCACAGGAGCCGGTTCGGAGGATTTCAATTCGGCCAGGGAAACTTCCAGGCTGTCGCCGCGCGTCAAAATCACAGCGCGCTCGATGAAATGTTCCAGTTCGCGGACGTTGCCCGGCCAGTGGTAATTGGTCAGCGCAGTCATAATTTCAGCTGGAATCGAAGTGATTTGTTTTTTCAACCGCCGCGCATATCGCTGCGTGAAAAAACGGGTCAGGGCGGGAATGTCTTCGCGGCGCTGACGAAGCGGCGGAATCGTAATGGGAAACACATTCAACCGGTAAAACAAATCGCTGCGATACTTTCTATCGGCAACCATTTGTTCCAGATCGCAGTTGGTGGCGGCAATCAGGCGAACGTCAACTTTTTGTGTGCGCGTGCTGCCCAACCGTTCAAACTCCTGTTCCTGTAAAACGCGCAACAGCTTCGGCTGCAAATCCAGCGGAATGTCGCCAACTTCATCCAGAAACAGCGATCCGCGATTCGCCAGTTCAAATCGGCCTACGCGCTGCGAAATCGCGCCGGTGAACGCGCCCTTTTCGTGGCCGAACAACTCGCTTTCCAGCAAGCCGGTGGGAATCGCCGCGCAATTGATTTTGACCAGCGTGCGTTCGCGGCGGTCGCTGAGGTCGTGAATGGCGCGGGCGATCAATTCCTTGCCGGTTCCGGTTTCACCGCAAATCAGCACCGTGGAGCCAGTTGGCGCAACGGTTTCCACCTGTTTCAAAATTCGCTTGAAGGTCTGGCTTTCGCCGATCAGTTCTTCGAAATTGTGCTGGGTGCGAATTTCGTCTTCCAGGTACAGCTTTTCGCTGGTCAGTTTGTTTTTCAGCGCTTCGATTTCGCGGAACGCCAGCGCGTTTTCAACCGCAAGCGCAACCTGATTGGCAACCTGGCAAAGCAATTCTTTCTCATCTTCATTCAGATTGGCTTCGCGATAGCTGGCCACCGCCAGCGTGCCCAGCTTGCGTCCGTGCGCGATCAGCGGAACCACACCGCCGGATTTTAGACCTGCGGAGCGGAATCGGTCGCTAAAACCAGACTGAAACCGCTGCTCATCAATCCGGTCGTGAAAGACCGGTTGCCCGGACATAAAGGCCGAACCACTAAGCGAGCTTTCCAGCGGAATCGGCGTTCCCTCTTCAATGGCAAACTGTTTGTCCAGGGATTCGTAGGCATAAGCCCGCAATTGATTGGTGTCAGGATCGTAAAGCGCCAGGCCCACCACATCGTGAAGCGAAATTCGGCGCAAAGAAACCGAAATGACCTGGATCAAACTGCGCAAATCAAGTTGCGCCACCATGGCGTTGTTGATTTCCAGCAACAGCTGCCTGCGGTCTGAGTGGCGATTGGCTTCTTCCTCCGCGGTGCGAATGCGCTCAAAGTTCAACGCATTTTCAACTGCGATGGCGACTTGTCCGGCAATCTGCATAAAGAGCTCGCCATCGGCTTTGGTAAAGGCGCACTCGGTTTTACTGGCGATGCTCATTGCGCCGATGATGCGGTTTTTCCGTAACAGCGGAACGGAACAGTTTGCACGAATGCCCTGGCTTACCGCGCGGCGCACCACTTCCGCGGGGAATTGTTTCAGGTAATCCGGCCCCGTAACCACAGGTTGTTTTGTCCGTATGGCCAAACCAACAGGCGTATCCACCAACGTGGCAATCTGGCCTTCCTGCAAAAAATCTATTTCTTCGCCACGATCCAGCAAGTGCACGCGCAAGATGTCTTGCTGATCGTCGTACAACCCCATTACGGAGTAATCATGCCGAAACACCTGGCGCAGCGAGGCCGAAACTGCCTGAAACAACGAGGGTAAATCCAGCGCGGAAGCGATGGCGTTGTTGACCTGTAAAAGCAATTGCAACCTGTCAGATTGACGGTTGGCTTCTTCTTCGGCGGCGCGCGTGCGTTCAAAGTTGAGCGCGTTTTCCACAGCGATGGCAATCTGATTTGCGCTTTGGCAAAGCAGTTCCCGATCTTCGGCAGAAAACGCAAACGGGCGTTTGCTGGCGACTCCCAATGCTCCCAGCTTGCGACCGTGCGCAATCAGCGGAATGTTGCAGGCCGACCGCAAACCTGCATTGTATGAACGCCGGGTGAAATCGGAAGGAAACCGTTCCAGGTCGAATTGATCCAGAAACACAGGCTCTCCCGAAGTATAAGCCACCCCCATGGCGCTGCCTTCCAGTTCGATCAGATAGCTTTCCTCAACCAGATTCATTTGCTCCGGGAAATCTGTCATGACCACGCGCAGCTTGTTGCTTTCTGGATCGTAAAGCGCAACGCCAGTGGTGTCGTTATGCACTGTTTTCCGCAAGGAGCGCGAAACAACTTGCAGCAATTCACGCAAATTCAGTTGCGAAACGACGGCATTATTGATTTGCAGCACCGTGCTGAGACGGTCGGACTGGTGCGTCGCCTCCTGCTCGGCTTCCCGCGCGCGCTGGAAGTTCAACGCATTGTCCACCGCGATGGCAATCTGCCCGGCAATCTGGCCAAGCAACTGTTGATGCTCTTCAGGAAACGCATCTTCACGAAAACTGCCCACACCCAGCACGCCGAGCTTGCGGCCATGCACAATTAACGGCACACAACCGCCCGATTCAATTCCCGCTTCGATAAGCTGCTTATTGAAATCGGAGACGCTGGCTGTAGGGTCAACCCGGTTGTAAAAGATCGGCTGCCCGGAAGTCAGCGCCAATCCACCCAGGCTTCCTTCCATGGGAACCAGCGTCCCCTGCTGAATAGACAGTCGTTTATCCGGAGAGTCATACGCGTAAGCGCGAAGCTGATTGTTTTTTTCGTCGTATAGCGAAAGTCCGACAATCTCGTGCCCCAGAACTTCCCGCAAACAAGCGGCGGTCACACGCACCAATTCCCGCAAATCCAAGTGAGAAACTGTGGCGTTGTTGACATCCAGCATCAGGCGCAGACGTTCGAACTGGCGCTTCACTTCCTGTTCAGCGTTTCTTGCTCGCTCAAAGTTGAGCGAATTTTCCAGCGCGATGGCCACTTGTCCGGCGAGATTGCTGAACAATTCCAGGTCTTGATCTGTAAATCGCTCTTCCTGCGTGCTGCTGATGCCAACGATGCCCAGCTTGCGGCCATGCGCACTGAGCAAAGCCAGACAGGCGGATTTGGGGCTGCCTGCAACAGGTTGCTGGGAAAACGGGTCGGCAGGATATGCAGCCGGATCAGGCCGTTTTATCAAAAGCGGCTGTCCGGTAAGAAAGACCTTTCCGGCGGGCGTTCCTTCCAGCGGGATCACATCTCCTTCTCGAAACGTTTCCAGGTCCTTGTAGGAAACGTTTTTGTATTCGCGCAACTGATTTAGCTCAGGTTCGTACAGCGCAATCCCCGCCGCGTCATGCGGCATGACATCGCGCAAACTTGCGGAGACGGTTTTCACCAGTTCGCTCAGATCCAGATGCGAAACGACGGCGTTGTTGATTTCCAGCAACAACCGTATGCGGTCGCGTTCGCGCGCGGCTTGCTGTTCCGTGTCGCGCGCGCGCTCGAAGTTCAAAGCATTTTCAACCGCGATGGCAATTTGATTCGCGCACTGCATCAACAACGCGACATCCGCTTCATTGAAAGCGTTCTCGCTCAAACTCACCACGCTCAAAGCGCCAAGCGTGCGATCGTGTGAGATCAGCGGCACGGCGCAGCCCGATTTGACGCCATTGTCCGCCGCTTTGCGCACCCAGGGCGAAGAAAACCTGTTGAGATCCAGCACAGGACCAACCAGCACGGGCTGGCCGGATGCGATGGCTTCTCCTTCAGGAGTGTTTTCCGCCGAGATTCCTGTACCTTCTTCAATTGAAACGTTGCCGAATATTTGCAAGTCCAGAGCTTGCAGGTGCAGTGTGGAGGTTTCGGGATCGTACAGGGATAAAAGCGCCGCGTCGTGCGGAATCGCCTGGCGCAGGCAAGTGGAAATTACATCCAACAGCTCTCTCAGACCCAGTCGCGAAACAACGGCATTGTTGATTTCCAGCAGCAGGCGCAAGCGGTCGCGTTCCCGCGCCAGTGCGGCTTCAGCGGCGCTGGCGTTTTCAAAGTTCAAGGTGTTGTCCACCGCAACCGCCACCAGCTTCGCCACCTGTTGGAAAAGCTCCTGGTCGTGATCGCCCCAGGCATTTGGGTGCAAGCTTCCAAAACCGATTGCTCCTAATCTACGCCCCGCAGATGTCAGCGGTAAAACATAGGCTGTTTTGATGCCGCGTTGTTTGAGGCCTGGAATTACACGCGAATAGCGTTTTTCGTAAGCACCGAGATCGGTAATCAAAAACGGCTGCTGGGTTTGCCACACCGTTCCGGCAGGCGCGTCTTCGATGGGCAGTTCGGTGGGAATTTGTGAGCCGTCGAATGTCGTCGTCTCCAGGACGTTCATTCGCATCATGTTGCTTTCCGCGTCATACAAAACAATGTTCACGCCATCGAATTTGACGACAAGTTGCAGGCGGCTGGTCAAATCTCTCAGCAATGATTTCAGGTCACGATGCACGGAAATGGCTTCCGCGACTTCAAGCAGCGCCCGATATTGTCGCAGTTCGGCATTGTCTAGCGGTGGTCGAGGGTCAACGCTCATTTTCTTGAATCGAGAATAGAAAAAAGCAGTCTGCGATGAATGTGGCTTCAGGTCCTGGCACGACCACTTTCGCGCAGTGCTACTGGAATGAATCGCCGGGGGCTAGCATCCTGGGTTCCAACTTATATCTGTTGCTTTGACGAAGCAGAATTGTCTTTCACGCTCCGATCAGACGCAACCTTTCACCGACAATCCGTCTTGAAACCCCTACAGCAGAATCCTGTGGAGAACGCCATAAACAAATCGGCGTCACGCTTGTCTCATTTCAGCGTGACGCCGTTCTTTTGCTTACCAAACATCCAATCGCGATTGAAATTAAACGTCCAGATTCTTCACATCCAGCGCGTTGTCTTCAATAAATTTACGGCGTGGTTCGACCTGGTCGCCCATCAGCACGGTGAAAACCTGGTCGGTTTCGACAGCGTCGTCAATTTTGACTTGCAGCAAGGTGCGCTTTTCCGGGTCCATCGTGGTTTCCCACAATTGTTCCGGGTTCATTTCACCCAGGCCTTTGTAACGCTGAATGTGCAGGTCCTTTTTCGCCGCCGTCAGAATGTGGTTCAGCAAGTCTTCGCGCGATTCGACTTCGGTTTCGACCGTGCCGTCTTTGATGACGAACGGTGGCTGGCTGAGCTGCGCAAAAGTTTTGTACAACTCGACGGCCCGTTGAAATTCGACGTGCGTGGCCAGTTCCCAATCAATCAACACGCTGGCGCCGTTGGCCAGTTTGATTTCAACTTCCGACAGACCGTGCTCTTCGTCGGAAGTCAGTTCGGTTTTGTATTCCGCTTCGGCAATGGCGGCTTCAACTTTTCCAAGCAGGCTTTCATCGGCAAAAATGTCGTGCAGCTTGCGGCCTTGTGCTTGAAGCAGACCTGTTTTTCCGCTGAACGCTTCCAGCATGGCGTCCACGATCTTGCGCTCTTTCAACCGGCGTTCCAGTTTGACGTAGTAGCCGTTGAATTCCACCAGTCTTTCCAACAGCGCCGTCAGGTCTTTGCCTTCGATGGTTTCGTTGGATTTTTTGATGGTGACGATGACGTCTTCCGTAGCCTTTTTCATCAGATAACGGCTCATCTCGCGCTCGTCTTTGATGTACCGCTCGGTTTTGCCTTTTTTGATTTTGTAGAGCGGAGGCTGGGCGATGTAAATATAACCTCTGGTTTCGGTCTGGACTTCTCCAGCTTCATTCGTCGTTTCGACCTTGTGTTCCAGTAACTGCGGCATCTGACGGTAAAAGAACGTCAGCAACAACGTGCGGATGTGTGATCCGTCAACGTCTGCGTCGGTCATCAAAATGATTTTGTGGTACCGCAGTTTGTTGATGTCGAAATCGTCTTTGCCGATGCCGGTTCCCATCGCCGTAATCAAGGCTTTGATTTCATTGTGGCCCAGCATCTTGTCGAAACGCGCTTTTTCGACGTTCAGGATTTTGCCTTTGAGCGGCAGAATCGCTTGTGTGCGCCGGTCGCGTCCCTGTTTGGCTGAACCGCCTGCGGAATCTCCTTCGACGATGTAAAGCTCGCTGACTGCTGGGTCTTTTTCCGAACAGTCGGCCAACTTGCCTGGCAGGTTCATCGAATTCAGCGCGCCTTTGCGAACGATTTCGCGCGCCTTGCGGGCGGCTTCGCGAGCGCGGGCAGCTTCAACAGCTTTGCCAACGATGGTTTTGGCGACCGAAGGATTCTCTTCAAAATACGAAGTCAGCCGTTCATAAAGAAACGAATCCACAGCGCCTTTGACGTCGGAATTGAGCTTGCCCTTGGTCTGGCCTTCAAACTGCGGCTGCGGGATTTTGACGGAAATTACTGCGATCAATCCTTCGCGCACATCGTCGCCTGACAACCCGCCTTTGAAATCTTTCAACAGGTTTGCAGTTTGTGAATAGCGGCTGATGGCTTTTGACAGCGCCGAACGAAACCCGGAAAGGTGCGTACCGCCGTCAACAGTGTTGATGTTGTTGGCGAAGGAAAAGACCTTTTCGTCGTAAGCGTCGTTGTACTGGATCGCCACTTCAACAGTCAGATCGTCGCCGTCAATGCCGGTCGCTGCTTTTTCAAAATACATCGGCTTCGGATGAAGCGTGTTTTTGTTTTTGTTCAGATGCTTGACGAATTCGGCGATGCCACCTTCGTAATAAAACTCATGTTTCTTTTCGGTGTCCGAGCGTTCGTCAACGATGGTGATTCTGATGCCTTTGTTCAGGAAGGCTTTTTCGCGCAGCCGCTCCGACAACTTATCGAAACTGTATTCGGAGGTGGTGAAGATTTCCAGGTCAGGCTTGAAGGTGATCTTGGTTCCGGTTCTGGAAGATTTGCCTGTCTTTTTCAGGTCAGAGGATTTGATTCCCTGCCTGAATTCCATTTCGTAAACGCCGCCTTCACGGCGAATTTCCATGCGCAACCATTCGGACAGGAAGTTGACGCAGGAAGCGCCGACGCCGTGCAAACCGCCGGAAACTTTGTACGCATTGCTGTCGAATTTTCCGCCTGCATGCAACACGGTCATGACGACTTCCGCCGCCGGACGTTTTTCGGTCGGGTGCATATCCACAGGAATTCCGCGTCCGTTGTCTTCAACCGTGATGGAATTATCCAGATGGATGGTGACTTCGATCTTGTCGCAGTATCCAGCCAGGGCTTCGTCCACAGAATTGTCTACGATTTCGTAAACCAGGTGATGCAAGCCCATCTCGCCATTGGAGCCGATGTACATCGCTGGACGCTTGCGAACAGCGTCACGGCCTTCCAAAACGGTGATTGATCCTGCACCGTAACTGTCGGGGACATGTCCGTTGATTTCTGCTTCAGTTTCTTGGTTTTTCTTTTCTTTGGCTTTCATAAACTCTAAATCAATTGAGGTGTCGGTACGGTACAGGGAGCGGTAGCGACCTGGTTTGTACTGACGGGATTTATCTTCAAGATTACCCGCTTGCTACCGCGCGCGGTACTGATCCATCCTCAAATCACGCGACCTGCCTCCACCAAAAAAGTCGAAGCCCGGTTTCGGTAACGGTCGGCTATTGATCGCTTGGAGGTCGAGACGATGGTCTGCGCTTTGCCATCCAGATAATCGAGCAAAATTTCGATTCGCGTGCGGTCGAGTTCGGCATCAAGGTCGTCAATAAGGAAAATTGGGTACTCTTCAAACACCTGATGATAGACGGTCTGCTGCGCTAATTCAAGAATCAGCAGTGAGCTTCTTTGTTGGCCGGAACTGCCAAAACGGGCAATTTCATACCCGTCGGAAAGGATTTCCAGATCGTCCCGATGCGGTCCCACCAGGCTATAGCCGACAGCTATCTCGTTCTTCAGCCTAAGGTTAAGTCGCTCCCGCAATAACGCGCTGTAATCGCCAAGATCGCCTTTGCCTTCCAGCGAAGATTTATAGTGAACCCGGATTTCTTCAGCTTGAAACAAGGAAGGATTCAGCGCCGCTTGCAGTTTGGCCAAATACCCGGTTCGCGCCAGATACACTTCCGTTCCGAGCGCCACAAGCTGGTCGTTCCAGGTTTCAATTTGCGGCTGAAATCGCAGTGGATTGTCAGCGTCCGAAGCCTCTCGTAACAACGCATTTTTCTGCTTCAGCACGCGGTTGTATTCATTCAGCGTGCCCAAATACGATGGCAACGTTCCGAAAACCCCTCGATCCAGAAACCGCCGCCGTGCTTCAGGCGCTCCGCGAACGATGTCCATTTCGTCCGCAGTAAACGCCAGCGCGTCCAGATTGCCCAGATACCGCACATTCGGTTCGCGTTTGCCGTTGACGAAGGTTTGTTTGGTTGAGGCCGTTAGCAACAGTTGTAAATCTTTGGTCAGATTGCCGCGCGCAACTGTGCCGCGCAAAATGGCTTCGGTTTCATTGTGCCGGATGGCGTCGCGCGGATGAGAAGTTCGAAAGGATTTGGCTGTCGCCAGCAAATAAGCCGCTTCCAGCCAACTGCTTTTGCCGTGCGCGTTCTGCCCGTAAATCAGGTTCAGCCCCGGAGAAAATTCGATTGATCCGGTGAGGTTGCGAAAATTGAGGGCTTCAATTCGGAGCAGGTGCATGTTTCAGCTTAAATGCGCGCCATTTGCCAGATCGCGTTTGAATTCCAGCGCGCGCTGCGGACGATCCATCGGTTCTTTTTCCAAGGCACGCAAAATTTCCGATTCGATCAACGCGTTGACGTCTTTGTTGACCTGGCGCAGCGATTGCGGCTTTTCATTGAGCAGCTTGACTCCGAAATCGCCGACGCGTTTGGCGGCAAACGGCGGTTGTCCAGCCAGCATTTCGTACGCGATCACTCCCAGGCTGTAAATATCCGAACGCAAATCAGCTTCTTCGCCGCGAAACTGTTCAGGACTTAAGTACGTTGGGCGCAGTGGCAACTGTCCCCTGCCCTGCAATCTGGCGGTGGTGCCCGGCACAAACTGTTGCCCGGAAGCGAATTTGGTGTAACTGAAACCAACCAGAACCACGTTCGGCATCAGCGCTCCGGTGTCGGCGATTTTGTCAGGCAGAATGATGCACTCCGGTTTCAAATCACGATGGACCAAACCCGCTTTGTGCGCGACATCCAGCGCATCGCAAATATCCCCAAGCAAATCCACCGCTGCCTGAACATCAAACCTGGCCGCGCGCTTCATCTCGTCGCGCAGCGAACGCCCTTTGACGAACTCGCTGACGACATATCCTGTTGCGTCCTGCAACACGCCAAAATCATGCACGGCGGCAACCTGTGGATTTTTGAAATGAAGAGCGATTTGGGCTTCGCGGCGAAACCGATCCTGCGCCCGCGGGTCGGCGATGACACTGGCGCGAATGACTTTGACAGCCACTTGTTTGCCGGATTCCAGGCTGGTTGCGCCAAAGACGATCCCCGTTGCGCCGCGTCCTAAAACGCGTTCAAGTTGATAACGCGAATTGATGGTGTAAGGAATTCTTTCCACCGGGACCAATTCCACCATGCAGTCCCGGCAGATTTGCTGGTTTGGGGGGTAACACTCTTTGCAAGACACACACAGCCGCACTGTGTCTGTCGGATCAAAGGCCGCCATAACTCTCTTCTCCCGTAAGTTCAAAATAAAATCTCGGATCAGGATGCTGACTATGATCGAAGATTACCACAACCACCCAGCCATTGCCGAGCTTGTGCCGTTTTCGGAGCAAGTCTAAAATCACTTCGCTTTTCCGCAATTGACAGAGTCGGTACCGCGCGCGGTAGCAAGCGGGCGCTCAATCAATCGCAACCTCGCTCCCTACCGGTCGCAGTAATGACCCAACACATTTCAATAGGAGATTTCCATGTCTGACTTGACCCGCAGAGACTGGAGCAAGCTCGCGCTTGGCTCACTTGCCGCCGCCGCTTTGCCGTTTGAAACGTTCGCCGCGCAAAAACCCAATTCAAAAGTAAAAGGCGTGCAGCTTGGCGCGCAAAGTTACAGCTTCCGCGACCGTTCGCTGGACGAAGCCATCAAAGCCTACATTGACACCGGCCTGAACTGTTGCGAGTTGTGGTCTGGCCATCTGGAACCCAAGGGATTGGACCGCGCCGGGATTCGCACCTGGCGGCTGACTACGCCGCTTAGCTTTTTCACGCTGGCAGGCGAGAAATTCAAAAAGGCCGGCATTGACCTGTACGCGCTGAATTACAGCTTCAAGGACGATTTCACAGACGAAGAAATCAAACGCGGCTTTGAGATGACCAAAGCCATCGGCGCGAAGTGCATTACAGCATCCGCCAACGTCAATACCGCCAAACGAATTGATGTTTACGCCAAGCAATACAAGATTCGCGTCGGCATGCACAATCATTCCAACATTCGCCCCAATGAATTTGCCACGCCTGACGATTTCGCTAAAGCCATGGAAGGCAATTCCGAATACATCTGCATGAATCTGGACATCGGCCATTTCACTGCCGCGGGCTTTGACGCGGTGGATTATCTGAAAAAACATCACGACCGCATCGTCACGCTGCACATCAAAGACCGCAAAAAGAATCAGGGCGACAACGTCGTGTTTGGCCAGGGAGACACGCCGATCAAAGAAGTTTTGACGACGCTGCAAAGAGGCGGATGGAAAATTCCCGCCAACATCGAATACGAATACAAAGGCGCGGACACCGTCGCCGAAGTGAAAGCCTGTTACGACTATTGCCGAAAAGCACTCGGTGCCTAAGGAATTGAAACGTTTCCAACCACAAAAAGCACAGAAAACACAAAAAGGCAGGTGGTTTATTTTGTGCCTTTTGAGCTTTTTGTGGTTCCTGTATCAGTGTGACGGAGACCTGCCCTATGAAGCCCACAAAATTCATTTCTATCCTTGCTTTAGCGTTTCTCTCCGCCATATCACTTGACCGTTCACACGTTACCGGGCAATCAAGAAGCGATCTGGCTGCCAAAGCCAGCAGCGTGCTTTCGCAAACTTCCGGCACGCAAAAATTGTCCGGCTTGCAAAAACCCGTGCGTGTGCTGCGCGACGAATGGGGTATCGCGCACATTTACGCCGAATCGCAGGACGATCTGTTTTTCGCGCAAGGTTTCGTCGCCGCGCAGGATCGGCTATGGCAAATGGATTTGTGGCGTCGCCAGGGCGAAGGCAAGTTGGCGGAAATCCTTGGGCCAAGCGCAATCGAACGCGACAAATTCGCGCGGCTGGTTCGTTATCGCGGCGACATGAAAGCTGAATATGAATCGTACGCGTCTGACGCCAAGCCGATAATCGAAGCCTTTGTTCGCGGCGTGAATGCGCAAATCGAACTGGTCAAAACATCCGGCAAACTGCCGATTGAATTTCAGCTTTCCGGTTACGAGCCTGAACCGTGGACGCCCGAAGTTTGCCTAACACGAATGGCCGGATACGTGATGACGCGCAACGCTTCGACGGAAATTCAACGCGCTGTGCTGGCGCGCGAATTCGGCAAAGAGTTCGTGGATGAATGGATGGAAACGGAGCCGAACCGGAAGCTGGAAATCCCAGAAGGCTTGGACCTGGCTGGCATTGATCCCAAAATCCTGGCAGCAGCCAACGCTGCCGGTGGAGCCGTCACTTTCAACCCCAGCGACGGCAGCAACAACTGGGTGATTGACGGAACAATGAGCGCAACCGGCAAACCGCTGCTGGCGAACGATCCGCACCGCACGATTGCGTTGCCGAGTTTGCGGTATCTGGTTCACCTGAACGCTCCTGGCTGGAACGTGATCGGCGCTGGCGAACCTTCGCTGCCCGGAGTCGCCGCCGGTCACAACGAACGTGTCGGTTTCGGTTTCACCATCGTTGGCATTGACCAACAGGATTTGTATGTCGAAGAAACCAACCCCGCCAATCCGAACGAATATCGCTGGCAAGGCAAATGGCAGCCGATGCGTGTCGAACGCGAACAACTCAAAGTCAAAGGCGAAGCCACGCCGCGCGAAATCGAATTGAAGTTCACAAACCACGGCCCGGTGATTTACGAAGACAAGGAACGCCGCCGCGCTTACGCTCTGAAATGGGTTGGCAGCGAACCCGGCACGGCAGGTTATCTGGCTTCGTTGTCACTGAACCGTGCAAAAAATTGGCCGGAGTTTTTGAAGGCGCTGGAGCGCTGGAAAGTGCCTTCGGAAAATTTGGTTTATGCAGACGTTGATGGAAACATCGGTTGGGCCGCCGCCGGAATGACGCCGATTCGCAAAGGCTGGTCAGGTTTGCTGCCTGTGCCGGGAAATGGAAAGTATGAATGGCAGGGCTTTTTGCCGCTCAAGGATTTGCCGCAAACGTACAACCCGTCCAGGCATTTTATCGCGACCGCCAATCACAACATTTTGCCGCCGGGATACGACAAAGAGCTTGGGTACGAATGGTCAAATCCGACGCGCTTTCTGCGCATCGCGCAAGTGCTGGGCGCAGCAAAGGAGAAATTGACAGTTGATGATTTTCAGAAGCTTCAACACGAGGAAGTTTCGCTGAATGCTCGTGCTTTGATCGCAACGCTTGGCGAAGCCAAAAACGCGCCTGCAGAATTGAAGCCGTTTATTGAACTACTGACCAAGTGGGATTGGCGGCTCAGCAAAGATTCCGCAGCAGCCGTGTTGTATGAAATCTGGTTGCCAAAACTCGCTCCGGCGATTTTCAAATCACACGTGCCTGAAGCGGCTTGGCGAGCGGTTGGCAGTCGCATTCAACCCGGCAAGGTGATCACAGCGCTCGCCATTGCTTCACCGCAATGGTTTGGCAAAGAGCCTGTCGCCAATCGTGACGCATTGATCTGGAAAACATTGGCTGAAGCCGTTGCCGACACAAAAAAACGGCTTGGCGATGACCCGGCGAAATGGCGTTGGGGAACGCTTCACGTTGCGCCGTTCAACCATTCGCTGGCGACCGACGCTGACCGACGCTCGTTGCTCAATCTGCCTGCGCCAGAACGTGGCGGCGACGGCAATACCGTCAACAGCACCAGCGGCGCGGGTTTTCGCCAAACTCACGGCGCATCGTTTCGCGAAATTCTGGATGTGGCGGACTGGGATCGTTCCGTAGGAACCAACGTGCCGGGTCAGTCGGCACAACCAGGCAGCAAACATTACGGCGATCTGTTGTCGCTGTGGGCGGAAGGAAAATACTTTCCTCTGCTATACAGTAAAGCGAAAGTCGAAGCGATGGCGAAAGACCGGCTGACGCTGGAACCGAAGTAGTGAGTTGGTAATCCGCCTTCAGGCGGAAAGGCTTAGCGATACGGATATCCCGGCTAAAGCCGGGACTACGAACTCACTTTATTGAATCACTACCGAAAATTTTCCATCAGCATGATTTCGTCGTAGGGGTTTTCCAAATGCGCGTAAAGCAGGCGGCGGCCATCGGCTGACAGGGCCAGCCCAGGCATCCACCAAAGTGGCGCGTCCGTGACCGTGAACAGCGCTGTGGTGCGGCGCGTGTCAAAACTGAAAAACTGGATTGCCCATTCTGATTCGTCCTTTTTGAGGGGAAAACAAACTCCTTCCTTGACCAGCGCCCACGACCGCCAATACCCCGCCTCCTTCAATTCCGGAACCAGTGTTTCTTCCCCGCCATTGACCGGTACGGAATAAATACCGCGAATGCCACGGTCTTTGGAGTAGTAGAACCGCTTGCCGTCCGGCGACTCGAAGCCTTCGAAACCGCCGCTAAAGGTGATTTGCCGGGCCTGACCACCGGCAACGGGCATTCTATAAAGCTGGTTACTGCCGGTGCGATTCGATCTGAAATAAACCCATTGCCCGTCGCGCGACCAGGCGGGCAGATTTTCCGACGACTTATCGGGGGTCAGCCTGCGCGGGGGGCTGTCCCCCGACGCGCTGATCACATAAATATTTCCATCCCCCTCGTCATACGAATCAAAGGCAATCCACTGGCCGTCGTAAGACCAGCGCGGTGAACCCGCCGAACCGTCTCGTGTCAGCAGGCGCGCGGCGGTTTTCCCTTCGGCATCACACATCCAAAGCCCCTGCCGGCCACTGCGATCCGAAGCAAAAACAATCGTTTCCCCATCCGGCGAAAAGATCGGACTCTGGTCGTCGTAAAGCGAATTCACCGGCAGTTTGACGGGTGCGCCAAATTTGTCCGGCACCTCGCGGCCCGCAAAGCCCGCGCCCCGATACAGCGACAGGTTTACATCATTGGCATATTCCGTGAAAACCAGCTTGCCGCCCTGCCGCGAGATGTCCGGGGTGATTGGATTGCGAGCATTGACGGCCACCCGCGCAGGTGTCCAGCCTTGCACCGAAACGCGCCACAGCCCGCGTGTGCCCTGGCGCGTGGCGCTAAAGACGATTTCGCGGCTGTCACTGGTCCAGGCCAGACCGGAAATGGCAGTCCGCTCAAAAGTTAATTGTTGCGGCGTGCCTCCGCTGGCGGGCACGATACAGATGTCCACCTGGTTTTCGCCAAAGTCGCGAAAAAAGGCCACTAGCTTTCCATCCGGTGAAAATTCCGGGAAATGATCCGCCAGGGACGGCTCCGGTGTGGTCAAGCGGGTGCGCTGGCCTGTTTCCGGATTCACCAGCACGATGCATTGGCCTTCCGCCGACCCAGGGCGACCGCTCACCGCCAGCGTTTTGCCATCCGGCGACCAGGACGCCGTCGTGAAGGTTTCCGCCAGCTTTTGCTCCGGCCCGCCACTGGCGGGCACGCGCATCACTTCGCCCTTGCCAGATCGTCCGCGCACGAAAGTCACGTATTTGCCGTCCGGCGTCCAGGAGGGGAAATTGTCATTTTCGGGCGCCGTCGTCAGCCGCAGGGGCGGTTCGTCCGTGCCAATCATCTTGACGTAAATATCGGCGGGGCCGGCCTCCTCGACACGGCCTCCATCCCAGGCAAAGGCAATGCGGCTTTCATCAGGAGAAATCGCGGCGTGGTCCTTCCGGCCCGCCTGGCCGACCAATGGCACAAACCGCGGTTCGCCCGCCGGTCTTTTCTCCACGCCATTGCGCGCCGCCAGCCAGCGATAACCGGCAAATCCCAACCCACTTGCCAGCACCAGCGCAAGGGCCAACCCTGTCAGAGAGTGGGCCCGCCACAAGGGCTGTCTGGCGACAGATTGCGCGACTGCTTCCAGCGAGCCCGGCTTGTCAGTTTCCTGGCGCTCGCCCGGTACCTTGTTGTCACGCGCCGTCTCAGACCGCCGCGCAGGCTGAGCATTGCTGCTGTCGGGCGCGGTCAAATCCAATTGCGCCAGCGCCTCCATACGCGCACGCACGCTCTGGTAACGCTGGTCACGCTCTTTGACCAGCAGCCGGCTGATGAGTTCCTGCAAAGTGCCGGTCGCCTCGTCAACAAACTGCCGCAGCGGCGGCGGTTCCTTGTCCAGCAGCGCGGCGAAGACTTCGGCAGTGGAAGAGCCCGCAAAAGCCGGTTCCCCTGTCAACATTTCGTAAAACACTACCCCCAGACTGAACACATCCGTCCGCGCATCCAGCTTCAGCCCGCGCGCCTGCTCCGGCGACATGTAACGCGGTGTGCCCATTACTGCGCCCGCCCCGGTCAGGGAAAGAGGGGCGGAGAGATGGAGAGATGGAGGGACGGAGGGACGGAGGGAGGATCAACGCTCGCCCTGACTCTCAGTCCCGCCAGCCCTCCGTCTCTCCCTCCTTCCATCGGCTTCGCCAGCCCGAAATCCAGCACTTTGACCAGGCCGTCCGGGCGCAGCATCACATTTTCTGGTTTGATGTCGCGGTGCAGAATGCCTGCTTCGTGCGCCTTGTCGAGCGCAGCGGCAATCTGTCTGACGATGGACAGGGCCTCGTGCATGGGCAGCCGCCCGCCGGTGAGCCGTTGGCGCAAGGTCACGCCTTCGATAAATTCCATGACGATGTAATGCAACCTGCCACCGGCCATCTCCGCCTGACCGAAATCGTAAATCGTCAGAATGTTCGGATGATTGAGCGCGCTGGCGGCTTGTGCTTCCCGCTCGAAGCGGCGCAGGCGCGCAGCGTCCTGCGTGAAAGCCGCGGGCAGCAGCTTGAGCGCGACTTTGCGATGCAACCGCGTATCTTCGGCCAGATACACTTCGCCCATGCCGCCTGTGCCCAGCAGAGAAAGAATTTGATAATGACTGATGCGTTGGCCGCCGGTGATGGCATGCAGCGGTGGCGTCAGCAACTGCGCTGCGACATTCAGCGCAGGCGCGGCCAAAAAGCTGTCTGACTGCGCATCGTGCGCCAGCAGCGATTCAACTTCGCGCCGCAATTCGCCGTCGCCCGCGCAGGCTTGATCCAGAAAGGCGGCGCGCTGACTCGGCGTCAATTCGATTGCGGCTTGGTGCAACCGGGTGATTTGTTGATAGCGTTCGGGTGTCATTTGGAGAGTAAACGGTTTATGAGGATAGTTCGCGGTGTAGCCAGGCGCGTGCCGTGCGCCAGTCTCGCATGACAGTGCCGGGCGAAACACCCAAGACTTCGGCAGTTTCCTCCACGCTCAAACCGCCGAAAAAACGCAACTCAATGATCTGGCTTTGCCGGGCGTCCAGTTGCGCCAGGGTCGTCAGGGCATCATCCAGGGCGACCAAATCCAGCGGACGTTCGACCGGCGTAGCCTGCGCCCCGGTGAGCGAAACAAAAATGGCGTCGCCGCCGCCGCGTTTCTGACTGTCGCGGGCGCGGGCGAAATCCACCAGAATCTGACGCATCAATCGCGCCGACACACCGAAGAAATGGGCACGGTTTTGCCAGTCCACCGCTTGCGCGTCGGCCAGCCGCAAAAAGGCCTCGTTGACCAGCGCAGAGGTTTGCAACACAACTTCGCCCGCTTGTTCGCGCGCCAGATGCCGCCGCGCCAACTGATGCAGTTCCTGGTACACCAGCGGGGTCAACCGTTCGAGCGCCGACGCATCGCCAGCGCGCCAGGCCTGTAACAAGCGTGTGATTTCCTGGGGAGCCAGTTTTTCCATGAGTGTTGTTTGCCGTCGCTGGATAGGACACGGGTACTATACCAGCGAACGCCCGGTTCCGCAGCGCTTCCAGCGGCCCACAGGATGGAGTCAGCACATGACCGAAAAAAATTCCAAAGCCGTTGTAGTTCCCGCCCAATTTTTCCGCATATCTGTAGTAGGGGAGAAAAAACGGCGTCATGCCATGTCAGGTCTCCCTTGATTCCCATCGCCAAGGAAGCGTGCTTATGCCCAAAAATATCGTGGTCCAATTCAGGTTTGCCAGTTTACGTCACCGGAAATCGTCTTTGCTTGTTTTGCTGGTGCTGGGTGTGCTGGCGTCGTCAGCCCTCGCCGGTCTTGGCTTGCGCGGGCCATCCGCATTTTCGTCCGCCAGAGCGGCAAGTAAAAGACTATTAAAGGCGCTGGTCCCTGCGGCGACTCCACGCGCAGCGTTAGCGACGGTCAGTGAAGTGGAACCGAATAATACGACGGCACAGGCTGACGGCGCCCCGGTACAACTCACCGGCGCAACGGACGTGACGGGTTCAATTGGTACAGTTGGGGATATGGATGTCTTCAAACTCAGCCTGTCACAAGGCAGAGTGATTGCTTTTGAAGTCTTTGATGCCACTGGCACGGATTGCCTGACCATCGCCACCACGCTGCGAATTTTGGATGGCGGCGGGGTCACGATTGCATCCGCCAACTCAGGTTCGGGCATCAACGCCTGTTCGGCACTGACGTGGATGCTGAATGCCGGAACTTATTACGTTCGAGTGGAACAAAGCACGAATTCCGCGACGATCCCGGCCTACTTGCTTCGCGTCAAGTTTTTGACCGATCTGGGCAGCGAGGTAGAACCGAACGATACATCCGCCACCGCCACGGCCTTTAACAGTTCCGATGCCTATATTTTTGGCAACCACCAAACCGTTACTGACACTGATTACTATGCTTTGACTGTAGCCGATGGCACTTCGCTGAAACTCGAACTCATCGAAGGCGATCAGGCGGTTGAAACCTGCGAAAGCAATGGAGTGGATTCGATCCTGACCCTTTTCGATGCCAACGGCACGGCGCTGGGAACCGATAACGATGGCGGGCGGGGTGCCTGCTCGCAAATTGACGGACGCGGGGCGACGCCTACCAACAGTTTTGCCCACAATCTGGCGGCGGGAACGTATTCCATCCGGGTGACCTCGCCGACCCCCGCGCAAGCACCGGAAAATCAATTCATTTATCGTCTGGTCGTGCAAACGCTGGTCATTCCGCCGCTCAGCTTGCTGGTGGATAACACCAGCGACGATGGAAGCAAAACAGCTTGCGATTCCAATGTGGCGAACGATTGTTCCTTGCGCGGGGCGCTCGCCCGCGCCAACGGCTCGGCGGGTAACGACACGATTAGTTTTGATCCGACCATCTTTGCTTCCGCCCAGACCATCTCCCTCACCAACGGCGAACTGGTTGTTGCCAACAATGGAAGGCTCACCATTAACGGACCGGGTGCGAACCTGCTGACCGTGCAGCGCAGCACGGCGCAGGGCACGCCGAACTTCCGCCTCTTCACAATCAACGCCAACACAGAAGTCAACCTCAACGGCCTGACGATCACGGGTGGGCGGACTGTGGACGGGCCGAATGGAGACGCCGCAACCCGAGGGGGCAACGGCGACAACGGCGGCGGGATTCATAATTCCGGGAGCTTGGCGCTGAGCAACGTTATCGTTACCGGCAACCGCACTGGCATTGGCGGCCAGAGTTCCCGCGCAGGCGGCAACGGCGGCGATGGCGGCGGGATTTACAACAGCGGCACGCTGACCGTCAGCAACAGCGCCCTGCTAAACAATGTCACCGGCAATGGCCGCGATTTCGGCGGCAACAGCGGCAGAGGTGGCGGGATTTACAACAGCGGTGCGTTAACTGTCAGCAACAGCACGTTCGAGGGCAATAGGACCGGCAATGGCGGCGACAATGGCGGCGCGGGCGGCGACGGTGCAGGGATTTACAACGCTGGCACGCTGAGCGCTGCCAACAGCACATTCCAGGGCAATTTCACCGGGAATGGCCAGGGCCAAAACAGCAGCATGAGCAGCAACGGCGGCAGCGGCGGGGGAATTTACAACGCCAACACACTGAGCCTGACCAATTGCACCCTGAGCGCCAATTCCACTGGGAGTGCCGGAAATGTAATCCCCGGTTTTGGCGCGGCTGGCAATGGGGGCGGCATCTTCAATGGCAATAACGCAAGTAGCAGCACAATCAGGAACACCATCGTTGCCCTCAACACGACTGCCGGTACGGGCCCCGACCTTTCCGGCGGCTTCACTTCGCTCGGCTACAATCTGATTGGCGATAATTCCGGCGCGACGCTCACCCCGACCTTGGGCAATAAGATCGGCACCAGCGCCAGTCCAATTGATCCCAGGCTCGGCGCGCTCGCCAGTCACGGCGGCCCGACGCAAATCCTGCGGCTCTTGTTTGGTTCTCCCGCCATTGATGCGGGCGACGATTGCGTAGCGGATGCGGCGCATTGCGGTGACGCGAATCTCGCGCAACTCACCACCGATCAACGCGGCGCAGGCTTCCCGCGCAAATTCGGCGCGCAGGTAGACATCGGCGCGGTCGAGGCGGACTACACGCTCGTGGCCACGGGCGGCACGCCTCAATCCACCATCATCAACAGCAACTTCAGTACTCCCTTACAGGCCACCCTGACCGGCTTTGGGGGTTCGGTTGCCGGCGAGACCATCAGTTTCACCGTGCAGCCCGCCGGCAATGGCGCCAGCATCGCCCCCTCAACCACTATAAATGTCACCACGAACGGTTTAGGACAGGCGAATGTGACCGTGGCGGCGAATACGATTGCCGGTGGCCCGTATCTGGTAGCGGCCAGCATTGGCAACCTGAGCGATACCTTCACGCTGACCAATACCTGCCCCGGCTTTGCGATGAGTCTGCCCACCGCGACAGGCACGTTGGGCCAGACTTATCACAGTTCCGTCGTCGCCACGCCGTCGGTGAGCGCACCGTTGAGCTACCATTATGCGCTGGCAAACAACACGGCGCTGCCCGCCGGGTTGACGCTGGACGCCAACACTGGCGCCGTCAGCGGCACGCTGAATACGCCGGGCAACGTCAGCTTCGACATCCAGGCGCAGTTGTTCAACAGCAGCACGTCGACAGGCTGCGCGGTGACGCAGAGTTTCAGCATCAATGTCACCTGCGTGACGAACCCAGTGGTGACGAATACGAATGACAGCGGCGCGGGCAGCTTGCGCGAAGCGATTGCCACGGCCTGTCCCGGCAGCACGATTACATTTGGTCTTCCGGCGAACTTGACGATTACGCTGACGTCGGGCGAACTGGCGCTCAACAAAAATCTGACGATTCAAGGGCCGGGGGCGCGACTGCTCACCGTGAGCGGCAACAATGCCTCACGCGTCTTCTTAATTCCCGTCGGCGTGACGGCGATTATCAACGACTTGACGGTCACGGGCGGCAATGGGGTTGGTGATAACAGTGGCCTCGGCGGCGGCATTCGCAATTGGGGCAGCTTGACGCTCAACCGCAGCGCCGTTTCGGGCAACACGGCGACTTTCTTCGGCGGCGGCATTCAAAATCTTGCAGGCGGCACGCTGACCTTGCATCAGAGCACGATCTCCGGCAATCGCACCGATTCAAACGGCGGCGGCGGCGGGATTGAGAACTCCGGTACGCTGCTGGTGATCAACTCGACCATCAGCGGCAACCAGGCCAACAACAGTGGCGGCGGCAGTGGTGGAGGCATCTGGACTGGCGGTCCAGTCACGCTTGTCAACAGCACCATCACGGGCAACGCGGCGGCTGGGCCAGGCAGCACGGGCGGCCTTTATCGTAGTGGTAATGCCGTCGTCACACTCAAGAACACCATCATTGCGGGCAACACCAGCACCAGCAACACCTGGGCGGATGTCAGGAGTTCGTCCAGTTCGGGCTTTAACTCTCAGGGCTATAACCTGATCGGGCAGAACGACAGCGCGGAGACGTTCTTCCCGCCGGGCAACCCGAACGCCAACCAGGACCGGGTCGGCACGTCCGGCTCCCCTCTCAACGCCCTGCTCACCTCGTTGCAGAACATCGGCGGCCCGACCGATACACACTGCCCACTGCCCGGCTCCCCTGCCATCAATGCCGGTAACAACTGCGTGCTGGTGGACAACGGCTGTGGCAATAACGATCCGGCGCTGATCACCGATCAACGTGGATTCAATCGTCAGGTTGGCAGCGCCGTGGACATCGGCGCGTTTGAATCGCGCGGATTCACGCTTGCCGTCAGCAGCGGCGACAAGCAAAGCACCATCGCCGGTACGGCCTTCGCCAATCCCTTGACCGTGACAGTAACTTCCGCCAGCGCAGAGCCGGTGGACGGCGGACAGGTCGTCTTCACACCGCCGGGCGTTGGTGCCAGCGCAAACATCGCGGGCCTTCCGGCGACAATCATCGCAGGCACGGCAATCACCGGAACCGTCACCGCCAACGAGATTACCGGTTCGTACTTCGTGATCGCCAGCGCCAACGGTGCGGCTGCGGACGTGAATTTCAGTCTGACAAACATTCCTCCAAACTCGGCTCCGACGTTCACACCCGCCACAGCCATCAGCCGTCAGCAAGGCAGTCCGGCTGGCAATGCCACGACCATCGGCATGGTCAACGACCTGGAAACCGCTCCCGGTTCGCTGACCATTACGCAAGTCGCGGGCGGTACAGCCACAGGCATCACCGTCAGCAACATCACCAACAAGGGAGGAACCATTACGGCGCAGATCAGCGCTTCCTGTACAGCCGTTGAAGGCACTGTTCGCTTCCAGGTGTCGGATGGCAGCTTGACCGGCACGGGCGAGTTGATGGTCAGCGTGACCGCGAATGCGGTCCCGACAATCGCTTACGGCAATGTCACCGTGGCCGTTGGAGCTTCCACCACCAACAGCCCGACCACTGCAACTGACAATGGCTCCATCACCGGTTACAGCGTGCAGCCTGCAAAAACCTTCAGCGGAGCGCTTTCGGTGGATGCCGCCGGGCTGGTTTCCATCAGCAATGCCGCGCCGGTTGGAACTCACACGATCACGATCCGCGCGACTGACAATTGCAATGCCTCGTCGGATGCAAGCTTCACACTGACCGTGACGAACTCCGCACCGAGTATCACGACGCAAACCGGCCTGACGCGGCAACAAGGCGCGGCGGCTTCCAATTCGCAGATTGCGACCGTCAAGGATTCCGAAAGCGGCGGCAAGGGCGTGACTGTCACCGTCAATGGCGGACCTTCCGCGACGGTCAACGGCGTGACGGTGTCTGGCATCGCCAATTCCGGCGGCACGGTCACGGCGAACATCGCCGCCACCTGCGGAGCTTCCAACGCCAGCTTCACCCTGACCGCGACAGATGGAAATGGCGCAACAGCGACGGCAACCCTGAGCATCGCAGTAACCGGCATCACGGTGAATCCGGCGAAACTGCTCAACGGGCTGACCTTCGCCCCTTACACCGAAACCTCGTCCGCAACAGGCGGAACCGGTTCGTATACGTTCAGTCTGGCTTCAGGAAGTCTGCCCGCCGGATTGACGCTCAACGGCAACCTGATTGTTGGAACGCCGACGACCGCCGGAGCTTCTACCTTCACCATCCGCGCCGATGACGATGCCAACACCTGCTTTGGCGAACAGACTTACACCATCAACATCGGCAGCACTGGCTTGATGTATTACCCGCTGGCGCGGCCTGTGCGCTTGCTGGACACGCGGCCCGGTGCCAGTCCCAACGCCTGCTTCCAACCCAACGCGCCGATTGCGGGCGGAACTTCGCGGCTGCAACCGGCTCGCGGAACTTGCGAAGGCCTGAACATTCCGGCCAACGCGACAACCATCACCGGGCACATCACCACAGTGCAATCCGGCGGAGGCTTCCTGACGCTCTATCCCAGCGATGCTCCGCAGCCGATGGTCACAAACTCCAATTACCTGCCGAATGAAATCCTGAACAACGCCTTCACCGTCGGCCTCGGAGCCAGCGACGGCGCGTTCAAGCTTTTCGTCAGCTCAAACACGGACGTAGTCATTGACGTGACCGGTTATTACGCGCCGCCGTCAGCAAGCGGCCTGTACTTCCATCCGCTGCCGAAACCGATTCGGTTGCTGGAAACGCGGACGGGCTTCAGCGGATGCCAGACACCGGGAGCGCCTTTGCAAACCGCAACCACGCGGACGCAAACCGGCGTGTTGACCTGCGACGGCGTGACCATCCCAACGGGAGCGCTGGCACTGGTCGGCAACGCAACAACGACGAATTCAACGGGAAGCGGCTACCTGACGCTGTGGCCAGCGGACGCCGTGCAACCGTTCGCATCGAGCTCGAACTTCGCGGCGGGCATCAACCGCAACGCGCCTTTCACTGTTGGGCTTTCGCTGAACGGAGAGTTCAACATTTACACAGCGCGAACGACGGACTTGGTGATTGACGTGATGGGCTACTACAGCACTGAGGCCAACGATGCGAACGGCCAAGGCCTGCTGTTCAACTCACTTGGTTCGCCGTTGCGGCTGCTTGACACCAGAGCCGCCCAATCGGCTTGTTACCAACCCGGCGCACCGATGACCGGAGGCACGGTCTATACGCAAGAGACGCAAATCCCCTGCACGAATCTGACGCCGACAGCACGAGGTCTGGTTGGCAACGTCTCTGCACTCAACGCGAGCGCGAACGGCTACCTGACCTTCTGGCCTAGCAACGCCCCGCAACCAACCGTGGCGACTTCGAATTACCAGACCGGCAGAGTCTTCAACCGCCACTTCACCGTCGGATTGGGAACAGACGCAGCCTTCAAGCGCTTCGCCGCTTCCAACACCGACGTCATCATTGATATCTCAGGCTTCTTCGCCCCTTGAAAATCCGCAGTCAGGTTTTGAA
>CAYLJQ010000003.1:0-33751 GCA_964383955.1 uncultured Heliomicrobium sp.
GCAGGTGATTGATGTCTGGGTGCGCTCCCAGTTCGATGTATTGTTCCCGCCAGACTTGCAATAAGTTGACGATTTCGCCGGGTTCAAGCTCGGCCAATGTCAGATTGTGGCGCGGGCTATAACAGACAACACGCGCAATCCCACTGGCGGGCCGATTACGATAAATGCCAAAGGGTTCAGTCAATTCGTGCGGAGCGTCGAAACCGACACATGGATGGTCGTTATCAAAAACGTAAGTGCCGTTGTACTGGGCGTTGCGTTTCCCGCTGACGCGTTCATTGCCCGGACACAGATAACAATCATGTACGTAATCGGGCAACACCGCTTCTGCGTGCGCGACAGTTTCGCCGTTCCATGGACGGTTTTGTCTGTGCGCAGCAACGATAATCCATTCTTCACGCAGCGGATGCCAGCGTTCTTCCCAAACCATAAATTTCCAAATTCCAAAACGACAGGAAAGTCCGTTTCGGCAACTCCTCTTTGAACGAACAAAATTCACACGGTCAGTTTTTGCCTCTTGCAGTCGTTACCAGCCTTCGACTGTCCATATGTCATCAATTTGACTGAGTTTTTTGCGTATTTACTATCAATATGAACACAGGTCAAGCCAATTGCTGTCCATTTCTGCCAAGGTGGGCTTATAGATCGCGTTTAGAACTGGTTTAAGAAGAAAAGCGGCGTGTTAGAAGGGTGTCGAAATCAAGAGGCTAAGCGCGCAAGACCTTGATGTTTTTGGCGGCGAACATGGTGATCGCTTTATCTGAAGTGAGTTTATCCGTAACCAGAACTTGAAAATCGCTTGCCGGCCAAATCACCGACGCTCCGACCAGACCAATTTTGCGATGGTCAGCGACAACGATTCGCTGGCGTGCTTGCCGCATCATCGCGCGATGGATCGCCGCCTGATCTGGATAATTGGTGGTCAACCCGTGTTCAACGTGAATGCCGTCCACGCCGACAAACACCTTATCAACGAACATTTCGCCAACATTGCGCTGCGCCACATCGCCGACCAGCGCAAACCAGTCACCGCTTAAATTGCCGCCGGTCATGCAAACCTTGATGTCGGCCAGATGGCTGAGTTCCATTGCGACATTGAGGGCATTGGTTAAGACGGTGATGCCTTTGCGATGCCGTATGCTGCGCGCAATCTGCGTGGTGGTGGTGCCTGCGCCAATTGCGATGATCTCTCCGTCGGCGATCAGACTTGCTGCCAGCAATCCAATCTGGCGCTTTTCAGACGCGCACTTCTCTTCCTGTTCCTGAAAGGATGAAAGATGGCGAAACGGTTCGTAAAGCATGGGAGCCACAGGCACTGCTCCGCCGTGGCTGCGCAACAATAGTCCCTGCCGTTCCAATTCGGTCAAATCCCTGCGGATTGTCGCTTCTGAAACGTCTAGTTGTTGGGCAAGGATATCAACTGCAACTTCCCCATTTCGCAATAGTTCTTGCAGGATCAACTCTGCGCGTCGCTCTGTTGTTGACTTCAAAACGCCCATTCCTACTCCTATCAGTAACAGACAAAACAGGTAACAAACACTCCGGCGAACTGGCACTCTGGTTCCAGGACTTTTCTCGGTTAGCTGCCGCTTTCTCCAGATGAAGCATTGGAGTCCAGGTTCGCCAGTACGGTCATCAAGCGGTCAAAGTCCACAGGCTTGACCAGATGGCCGTCGAAGCCTGCCTCACTGGATCGCCTGCGGTCTTCTTCCTGCCCCCAACCGGTCAGTGCCACCAGCACAACCGTTTTGCCCCAAGACTGCTGCCTGATCCGGCGCGCCGCCTCGTACCCGTTAAGCTTAGGCAAGCCAATATCGAGCAGAATTACGTCAGGACGTACGGCGGCAGCCGTTTCGACAGCTTCAAGACCATCAAAGGCCGTGTGCGTTTCATTGCCGTTGATCTTCAACCAGATCGCCAGAGATTCCGCCGAATCCCGATTGTCATCAACCACCAGGAACCGGCGAATTGTCCTGGCCGCGGGTTCCTTAGGCGCTGGCTGCAAAGGTTGTTTTGCCTGCGCAAGAATCGGCAGGCGCACGGTAAACTCACAGCCCCGGCCCTCTCCTTCACTGAATGCGCTGACCGAACCGCCATGCATTTCAACCAATCGCTGCACCAGCGTCAGCCCGATGCCAAGCCCGCCCTGCGAACGATCCAATGAACGATCTACCTGCATGAACATATCGAAAATCTTCGAAAGCATATTGGGCGGAATGCCAACGCCGGTATCTTTCACTGAAACCCACACTTCCCCGCCCCGTTCTTCCACCGCCAGGAAAATATGGCATCCGGGATCGCTGTATTTGCAGGAATTGCTAAGCAGATTGCCGAATACCTGGGCTAGACGCGTCGGGTCTGCATGCAAATACACGGGTTGCGATGTCAGCGTTAGGGCCAATTTGTGCCCGGCCTGGTCAATGCTTGGACGGATCGTTTCAATGGCGTGGTGAAGCACCTGTGAGAGTTCGACACGTTCCTGGCGGAGTTCGATTCTACCCTGGCTAATGCGGCTCAGGTCTAGAAGATCATCCACCAGACGAACCATGTGGTCCAATTGACGCCCCATGACTTCAGAAGCGAACTTGACTGTTTCGCCGTTGCCTTCAGCCTGCCGAATGATTTGCAAGGCGTTGCGAATTGGGGCAAGCGGGTTGCGCAGTTCATGCGCCAGCACTGCCAGAAATTCATTCTTGCGCCGGTTGGCTTCAGACAGGTTCGCCGCCAATTCGCGCAACTGATCTTCGGATTGCTTGCGCTCCGTGATGTCCCTGAATACCAACACGCAACCAACAATCTGGCCTTCTTTGCAGTGGATGGGCGCGGCGCTGTCGTCAATCGGCCGCTCCGTGCCGTCTTTGGCAATCAGGATTGTATGGTTTGCCAGACCGACAATAACTCCTTCTCGTAACGCCCTGGCCACGGGGCTTTCCACCAACTTGCGTGTGGTTTCGTTGACGATGTTGAATGCTTTTTCCAAAGGCAGACCAGCAGCTTGTTCCATTTTCCATCCGGTCAGCGATTCGGCGACGGCATTCATCATTGTAATTCGCCCCTCGGCATCGGTCGCGATAACGGCATCTCCGATGCTGGCCAGCGTGGTGCGCAATCGCTCCGCTTGCTCCGCAATGACGACGGCAGCTTTGGCGCGCGCGGTCAAATGACGACGCAACAGGATCAAAAACGCTCCGACTGCCGTCAAGGCAAGCAAGCCCGATAGCAAGCTGGTGAACCTGGCCAGACGGTGGGTCTGTTCCGTTTTCAACGCCCGATCAACCAGGAGAGATTCTTCATGCTCAATCATCGAACCAATCACGGCGCGCAAAGCATCCATCTCGTTCTTGCCTTGATCGGTTTTGATGGATTCCCGGACCGCGTCAAAACCATTCGACTTTTTCAAACCGATGTTGTGATCAAGTGTTTTCAGGCGCGCAGCGATCCGTTGCCGCAATTCCGGAAAACGCGCTTGCTGATGGGCGTTGTCCTTGGTCAGGGACTCTAGGTCATCAGCCTTTTTGGTAATTTTCCCAATCGCCTGACTGTACGGCTCCAGATAGCGCGGATCGTTCGTAATGATAAACCCTCGCTGTCCTGTTTCCGCGTCTTTGACCAAGGACAGAAGTTCCTGAAGGCCAATAATCACTTGATGTGTATGAGCAACCCGTTTGGAATCTTCGCTAAGTTGTTGAATGTTGCGAACCGCAACGGCAACATTGACAATCAGCAGGATCAGAACAATTCCCGCTCCTGCTCTAATCCAGACCAAGGAAAGCCGGTTGCTGGATTCGTCCTTCAGCATTGCCTCGGTTGGCAAGTCATTAAAAGGCATTCGTACTCCTGAAAATGCTCTTTGGCTCAGCGGCTGGTTACTCTCTTTTCCGGCCAAACAACCCAGTGCGCGGATACTGCAAGGCCAGAAACAAATGGAACAACGATATTCTAAAGCCAGCCTGGGACGGTGTTCGCCCCGCTCCCCGAGCCGAAATTATTGCGATAATGATGATCAGTCTTTCGGAACTTCGCCTTACACGCCACAAAGATCAGCGCATAAAGCCTGCCAGGATAAATGGGTTCTGTTCGGCGCGCATTGTAACCCGAAATGTCTGTGCTGACACTGACGGGATATTTTACGGCTGTGGCGCAGAAGTTTATTTGATTCCGCAGCTTTCTTTGCCTTCATTTACCACGAAAGTGGTATCTGTTTCTGCCATAGAAAGTAGTAGCCTAAAAACACTCTATCTTGTGATGACCATTTCATTCCCATACTGCATAGTTAGTTGCGGCAACAATGGCTTGGCGCATTCATCAAAACGATTCACGCGGGATATTATTTGTTGTGGCGGTGGGATGCGTTCAGAGCCTATCATTGTCCCCTTCGTAAACACTTTCGAACACAACGGTCTGAACTGCTCCTGGCGCTTCGGGAAGTCCGAACGATGCGGGAATGGCAATCATAAAAAATAGAAGGACAACTACGCTATGACTATTTATCTACTTGCGTTGCTGATTGGGATTGTCGCAGGATTGCGCGCCATGATGGCTCCGGCGTTGGTGAGCTGGGCCGCACATCTGGGCTGGCTTGACCTGAACGGAACCTGGCTGAGTTTTTTGGATAATTTTTGGGCGCGCTGGATTCTGACGGCATTGGCGCTTGGCGAACTGGTGACGGATCAACTTCCGTCCACGCCCAGTCGCACCGTGCCTGTGCAGTTTGGCGCGCGCATTGCGACGGGAGCGCTTTCCGGCGCGGCGATTGGCGCTGGAAACGGAGCGATGATTGGCGGCCTATTGGCCGGAATCGTCGGCGCAATCATCGGCACGCTTGGCGGACGTGAATTTCGCGCGCGGCTTGCAAAAGCGTTCGGAAGTGATCGCCCTGCCGCATTCATTGAAGACGTGGTTGCCATTGGCGGCGCATTGCTGATCGGAGTTTCCCTGCCATGAAAAAATTCGACGCCATCATTATCGGAGCGGGACAGGCCGGCCCTTCGCTGGCAGGCAAGTTGACTGGCGAGGGAATGTCCGTGGCATTCGTCGAACGCAAACTCTTTGGCGGCACCTGTGTCAACACCGGCTGCATGCCGACGAAAACACTGGTTGCCAGCGCCTATGCAGCGCATTTGGCGCGCCGAGCCGCCGACTTCGGCATCTTGCTGGAAGGCGGCGTCAAAATAGATATGAAAAAGGTGAAGTCGCGGGCAGATGCCGTTTCCACCAATGCCCGCACTGGCCTGGAAAAATATCTGCACGGGATGACTGGTTGCACCGTTATCGAAGGCCACGCCCGCTTTGAAGGGCCGGATCGCGTTCGCGTCGGCGAAGAGTTGCTGACCGCGCCGCACATTTTCATCAACGTGGGCGGACGCGCCATCGTGCCTGACTTCCCTGGAATTGGCGAAGTTTCCTACCTGACCAATACTTCCATGCTGGCGTTGGACCATGTCCCGGAGCATCTGGTCGTCGTCGGCGGCAGTTACATCGGCCTGGAATTTGCGCAGATGTACCGGCGCTTCGGCGCAGAAGTAACAGTCATTGAGAAAGGGCCACGTCTTGTCGGGCGTGAAGACGAAGATATTTCGGAAGCGATTCGAGAAATCCTGACCCGCGAAGGCATCACCGTGCGGACAAACGCCGAATGCATCAGCTTCGCAAAACACGCGCAAGGCGTCTCTGTCGGCATCAATTGCACAACGGGCGAACCTGCATCCATCGGCTCGCACGTGTTGCTGGCTGTTGGCCGCCAGCCGAACACCGGCGATTTAGGCTTGGATAAAGCCGGTGTCGCCACTGATGCGCGCGGTTACATCACAGTGGATGACAGCCTTGCGACGAACGTGCCCGGCATTTGGGCGCTGGGCGATTGCAACGGGCGCGGAGCGTTTACGCACACGGCGTATAACGACTTTGAGATTATTGCCGCCAATTTGCTCAAGGGGGAGCAACGGCGTGTCAGCGACCGCATACCGGCGTATGCGCTTTACATTGACCCGCCGCTAGGCCGCGTAGGAATGACGGAGCGTGAAGCGCGCGCCAGTGGACGTCCGCTTCTGTTTGGCAGCCGCCCGATGAGCCGCGTAGGGCGCGCGGTCGAAAAAGATGAAACGCAAGGATTCATGAAAGTTGTCGTGGATGCGGAAACGCGCAAGATTCTGGGTGCGGCGATCCTCGGCACCAGTGGCGACGAAGCGATTCACGGCATTCTGGACATCATGAATGCAGATGTTCCTTACGATGTCCTGGAACGCGCCGTGCCGATTCATCCGACAGTTTCCGAGTTGATTCCAACCATGCTCGGCGAACTTCGCCAGGGGTGAAACGAATATCTCGAAAGCGAAAAGAATCCTTGTGTGTCCCGAAAATTCCGCCTGGTCCGGGTAATCCCTCAGTTACGGGCAAAGTGGGACCTGCCTCCGGTAAGCAGATTACTGCCCTTGCAACCAAGTTGACCGGAAAAGAGTTTGATTCTGTGTCTGGGAATCCACTTTTTATCCGCCTTCTGCTGGAAACAGAGTTTTCACTGCGTCCAGGTTGGCATCGAGTGCGAGTTCATCCAAGGCTCGCTTGAATTCCCGGATCGGATCTTTGATTCGCTTCTTGAGGGTTTGCATCACGCTCATCAGGACTTCTCGCGTTTTCGCCCCAGCCTCCGACTGCGAGCCGAAGCTCACTTTCCGAGCGATCACGGTCGGACGCAATTCCCGTTCGGCGCGGTTGTTGTCAGCGGGGACTCGGCGATCCTTTGCCCATTGGTACATCCGTTCAGCTTTTTCGATAAACAAATCCTGGATGCGGCGGATGCCCAGATGCCGCGCTTCGGCTTTCATGACCTGCTCGATCTTCCGTTTGAGACTGCCCGCCGCGCGGTAGTACTGCTCATCGCTGAGCGTTTTGCCGTGCAGATGCATCGCTTCAGAAAGCAACGGAATCACTGTCGTTGTGAACGTCTGGACTTCGGCTTCCTCGGCGAACTCATCGCGCAAGTCTTCCACATCCCGCAGCAGATGCGCGTAGCAGTATTGAATCCGGCACCTGATTTTGTTGTAGCCGTTGTAGCGATCCACCACCAACACGCCATCCAGGTCCTTCTCGCCCAGCACTTCCTTGACCACGCTGGCCGACCGCATCTGGCGATACAGACACAAGCTCACCCGATCCGTGCAAAACAACCAGCTATAGCCATTGTGGCCATCCGTCCGCCAACCGGTTTCGTCTGCGTGGCGCACCGGAGCGCGCCGATACTCTTCCTTCAACTGCTTGAGCGCCGGATGAAAACTCCTGCTCAAGCGATGCAGCGCATCAATCACCGTTCCCAGATTGAGCCCGAAGCGACGCGTCAGACTCGACAGCGGCACGCCCTGCAAATAATGCTCGCCGACAATTTCGCTCAGCAGTTGATTGCCCAACAACGATTTCGGCAACACTCCCGGAGCCTGTGCCTGAAAACTCTTGCGACAATTCCGGCAAGACCGCCGCTCCAATTCATAACAGATGCGCTTGACCACGATCGGCGCAATCTCCGCCACGGTCCGGGTTCGAATACTTGCCGCGCCCAACGGACCGCCGCAATCCGGACAACGCTCCCTCAATTCAACCCGGTGGATTTCATCCGCCTCCGCCGCAGAACAGGCTCGACGCCCGTGCCCCGGATGCCCATTTTTTGCGCCACCCCGCTTCTCACTTTGGTCTTGCTTGCTGTTGGCTTTTAAAGGCTTGAGGGATGACGGCGTCGAGGAGCCGAACACTCCTTCCTTCTGCTGTCTTTCGCGCTGATTGAGCCTGGCTTTGAGCAATCGGACTTCTTCGCGCAACCGATCAATCTCGCGCTGCTTTTCCAAGCAGCCTTCGCACAGGTTGACTCCATAATCGGTCGGTTTGTGAAGCTGATACTTCACGCGGTTTCTCCTTACCGCTTTATACTTTCAAACCGCCCGCCAAGTTCAATTTCTCTCAGCCTATAACTGACCCATTACATCCGAATCAAGTTTTTTCTTGACACACCTTTAACAAGTTTATAGACTACATCTAGTGTGTTAATCGCTATAGACTACAAGAGATAATTCAACACTTCATCTTGTGGTTAAGCAATCACCGAGGAAAGGAGAAAATCTATGGCAGCCAAGAAAGCAGCGAAAAAGGCTCCGGCAAAGAAAGCCGCCAAGCCAGCAAAGAAAGCCGCGAAGAAGAAATAACTTCTTCTCAAGCGTGTTTAATCACGTATCCAAAATTTATTGTCGAGATTTGATTAACATAGGGGTGGGCAACCACCCCTATTTTGCTATGTAATGGCAAAGGAATACTACAAGGAGGCTAAAACTATTTGCGCAAAAGTTGCCACTTAATGCGGGTATAAGCGATGGAGAATCCCTGGCGCTGGGCATTCCGTTGAGATGCGCTGCCGGGAGCAGCGCACATCATCGCTAAATCGCAGCCTTGTTCTGCGGCATATCGTAATCTGCTATCTAACAACGCTGATTGTGCTCCCTGCTTGCGGCCTTCTGGAATGGTGCTGGCTCCTGCAAGCAACGCTACTCCATCACAAATGCTCATTGCCCCTGTTGCGATTGCTTGTCCATCCAACTCTGCCAAAAATGCTGGTACGGTTCTTTTTTTCACTGTTAGGCGAGACAATTCCAGGATTAAATCACCAAATTCAACTTCCTGTGCCCACCCTTTTGTAGCTGTCTGCGCCCACAATTCGTGATCAGCTTCATCATCATCAATGAGGCGGACCTTAATTTGGTCGTTATGTCGAACCGATAAGGGGGAATCTTGCGAAATCGGACGAAACATTACGCTGGTCAATTCTATGGGGCTGTAACCACGCTTTTCTAACAAACCCAGCAAAGACGCATTAGCCATCGGGCTGACTTCGTGAAAAACATCCGAGTTGCGCTCGAGAAAAAATGTCTCAATGCGATCAAGTACTTCATCTGTCACCGGTTCAAAGACTCCTAAACCGAAAGTCTGCGTCAAAGGCGATCCCACGCCGTCGAACATTGCATACGCTCCCGCCGCCTCCACCCAGCAAGCTCCACTAGCGGGAAAGAATTTGGCGCGCGCTTCGACAAATTCGGCATTGGCGCTGGCTTCGGTGCGCTCCAGACGCTGCGACAATGCCAGATCGGAAAAGATAAAGGGCCGTTCAGCAGATATGTTCATAGGTTTCATTTAAGTCGGTTTGCGTTCAGCTATAAGGGAAAAGCGGGAGTTGAGTTGTAGGGAAGTTGGAAACCTGCCTTACATTACGCGCTCCACTATATTCAGACGCATTCATTTGAAATTGACCTGTACGATATTAGCGGCTCTGGAATCTGTCGTCACGTTAACATCTGTTTCGCCGCGTCCGGCCAATGCGCGCGACAAACGCAAATTGATCTGATCCAGGCCTACGAAATCTCCCTGCGGCCCGGCATAGATGGCTTCCGTGTTCACACCGCTGATTCGCGCGGTGACCGCTGTCAGGGAAGAACGGCTACGAATGCCGGTTCCGAATAGAATCAGGAAGACTTGATCCGATTCCGTCCCCAAGTCAATTGGGCTGGGCACAAACCGTTGCTGCGAAGCGTCAAAGCGCGCGACCGGTTCGTAGCTTTGCGAACCATCAGCTTTGATTCGCAATACGGTTGCCGCGGGAACACCCTGCCCATTGGAATTGGCAGTGAACAAGCCTGGAGCTGTTGGGATTACAACAATTCCGCCGCCCGTCAATTCACCATTTTGGTTGATCGTTGCAATTGTGGCCAAGCCCGATGCTGTTTCCGGGGGAATTAAAAAATTGATCTGACCCGGCGAAACAAAGAAAAGCGGTGCAAGCCTCTCTATGTTGCTAGAATCCCTGACACGCACACTGATTCCAGCCAATTCAGTCGGCAACGGCAGTGTCGAGGCGATCTCAGTCCGTGGTGTCAGATTGCCGCCGAACGCTGCCACGATAGATTCGCGCGCTACAAATTGACCGAAATAACTGGCAGCCGAAACGCTGGTTAGCGCAAATGACTCGCGCTGAACCGTGGCAGTCAGAACGCGATGATTGCCGGTGTCAGCGATATAGATTTTCCCTGGCTGGCCCGATTGAACAACGGCAACATTCGTCGGATTGTTGAGTTGCGCGACCAACGCGTCCCCCGATTCGCTGCCGAAATCATCAAACTTGCGAAAACCGATTCCGGCTAAAGTTGTAAGGATTCCGTTGGGCGTAATTCGGCGAATGCGGTCAGTGGTGCTTTCAGCAAATAGTAAATTGCCCGCGCTATCCGCCGTGATGCCGGTGACAAATCCCAATCGCGCGGCTGTGGCCAGAAAATTTTCGCCGCCGTATCCTGCTTGCCCGACACCGGCGACAGTTCTGATGACACCTGTTGCAGAGACTTTGCGGATCAAGTAATTCCCCGAATCTGCGATGTAAAGATTACCAGAGGAATCAACTGCCACGGCATGCGGGAATCTGAAGAGCGCCTGAGCTGCGGGACCGTTGTCACCGCCGTATCCGAATCCATTGCCCGCTACCGTCGAGATGATTCCCGTATTCATGCTGATTTTGCGAATTCGGTGATTATTGGAATCGGCAATCAGCAGGTTGTTCGCCGCGTCAATCGCCAGACCGCGTGGCCAGGAAAGCTGAGCCGCCATCGCCGCGCCGCCGTCGCCGTTAAAACCTTCGATCCCTGTGCCTGCCACAGTGCTGATGATTCCAGCCGACGTCACTTTGCGAATGCGATGGTTTAGCATATCGGCGATATAAACGTTTCCGGCAGCATCAACAGCCAAGCCTTGCGGCTCGTTCAAGGAGGCCGCCGTGGCATTGCCTCCATCGCCGGAAGAGCCAACCGCACCATTGCCTGCAAACGTGTTGATCTGGCCGTCGGGAGTGATTCGTCGAATTCTGTGATTGGCTGTGTCGGCGATATAAAGATTACCCGCCTTATCACTGACAATTGCTCGTGGGCTGTCCAGTGTGGCAGTGGTTGCCGGGCCACCATCTCCGCTAAAGCCACCACTAATAGCAGGACCAGCAATAGATGACGCTGGAATTACTACCGGCTTTCCAGCTACGGATGCGAAGGTGGTCTGCGCGTTGTAATTGACGGCTAGCGTTTTGCTGCCAGCGTTGCCTGCCGCATCCCAAGCCGTCACCGTGATATTGTTCGCGCCCGGCTGCAATCGGATTTGCGCTGACCAATCAGTTGTGCCTGACGCAGAACCGTTACCGCCTCTATCATTTTTCCAACTTACTTGCGCGACCAGCGAATTGTCTGCCGCCGTTCCGCTCAGATAAAGAACGCCATCGAGCGTAGTCCACGTGGAGCCAGAAGTTGGAAAGATGGTGGTGATGGTTGGCGCGATGGAATCGGAAGCTGGCAATGGCGTCAGTTTGCGAATGCGGTGGTTTTCGCTGTCAGCAATGTAAACATTGCCAGAATTATCCACGGCAATGCCCGCAGTAGACAGCGTCGCCGAAGTTGCCAATCCTCCGTCACCGCCATAAAAGCGCGAGCCGTTTCCGGCTATCGTGTTGACGATTCCATCGGATGTGATCTTACGAACCTGATTTGAGCCACTGAAGTAAAGATTGGCGGCTCCATCAAACACCAGATCAAAAGCCCAAAGAGATGCCGTTGCTGCCGAGCCTCCATCTTCAGAAGGGTTAGCTGGATCTACTACTCCGTAGATTGAACTGATTATCCCGTCGGGAGTTACCTTACGGATGCGGCCAGAACTCGAAAAAAGCACATTTCCGGATTGGTCCAATAGGATTCCCGCAGGATCAGCAACTGTGGCTTGCGTAGCCTGTCCTCCATCACCCAAAGGCCCCGAAAAATTTCCGTTACCTGCAAAGTTACTGACTTGGCCATTCGGGGTGACTTTATAGATTCTGTTTTCACCGCCGCCGGTAATCAAGAAATTTCCCTGCGAATCAATGGCTACATCAAGGGCTGGATGAAAGACGCTGGCGACGCGGGCGATGGTCGTAAGCAAACCCGTGTCTGCCGCAATCCGGCGAAGATGAGTGAAGCCTTCCAAGAAGTAAATGTCGCCGTTGTTGGCGATTGTGATACCGCGCAGATACTGAAGCCTGGCTGCCGTTGCGGGACCGCCTTCACCATCAGGATTGGGCGCGTCAGCAGGGACGCCTGTCCCTGCCACTGTGCTGATTATCCCGTTTGGCGTGATTCGGCGGATGCGGTAATTACCGCCTTCAGTGACATAAAGATTCCCGGAGCGATCAAATGCCAACTGAAATGGAGTGTTGAGTTGCGCTTGGGGTGCTTGCCCTCCATCGCCACTGAAGCCTTGTTGTCCTGTGCCTGCAAAGGTACTGATCGAATACTCAGGAGTGAAAATGACCACACGATTCACACTTGCCGTGTTGCCTGCCGCGTCGCGGGCAGTGATGGTGATGTTGTTTACTCCGGAGTACAGCCCGACATTGATTGACGACCCAATGGATGACGACGGGGCTTCACTGCCTCCAAAGCGGTCGTTATTGGTTCCAATAGCAGTAACGCCAATGTTGTCCGTGATTGTCAGGTGGAATGAAACAGTTCTGCTGCGCGTGCGAAACGGATTGGCAGTCGGAAAGGAAATGGCGATTATCGGCGGCGTTGTATCCAACATTGCCGCCTGTAGAATATTGAAGCTGCGCCCGGCAATGGTGATTGTCCCGGCGCGCGATTTGAATTCCGGATTGGGCGCGACAGTAAATCGAACGGCTTCGCTTCCTGTTCCGCCGCCGCCAGAATTGACGACGATCCAGTTGGCGTTGCTTTCCGCCGTCCACTGGCAATTGGCTGCCGAAGCGATGACGTTGATCGTTCCGCTTCCGCCTGAAGCAATGACTGAAGTGCTTGCCGATGAAAGCGTCTGTTGGCAACCGGCGCTTCCGGTCGCAACGCGCCAGGCTCCCCGGCCATTGGTGAAGGCATACAGGCTTGTCACACCGCCGTTTGTGACGAACGACAGCGATTCGACGGGCACGCCTACAAACCCAGTGTTTTCCACTGCCCAATTGGCGCCAGTGTCAGGCGAAACAAACACGCCCATATCCGTTCCGACGTAAAGACGCGCGGTATTGTTCGGATCAACAGCGATGCAATTGACGGGAACGTCCGGCAGTGCTGTTGTACCGGTTCCATCAATTGCCTGCCAATTCATTCCGGCGTTGGCTGTGCGCCAGACGTGTTTACCGCCTGGAACGTTATATACAATGTAAGCTATGCGTTTATTGATCGGGTCAAATGCTGCGTTGGCAATTGGGTCGGCACCGTTGGTCACGGGATTATGTCGTGGATTGGGTTGGATCCAGTCAGGAATTTCCCCCAGGCCGCTGGTCGTAAAGTAAAGCGTGCGGTGATCAGCCGACATCACAAAGTTTGAATCTGTCGGCGCGACAACTGTGAAAGGCGCTCTTATCGGTCCGCTGGTTGATTTCCAACGTGAAGCACCGTCAGCCGTGCGGAATGTAACGTAACTGGTCAACCACAATCGCAGCGGATCGCTGGGATCCATTGCCAATCTGGCAAAGTAGGGAGGTGAGCTTCCTGATTCCGCCGCGCCATTGATTACCTGGCTGAATGTTCTGCCTGCATCTGTCGTTTTCCAAACTGATGCGCGAGCGTCTGTTTTTGTGGCATAAAAGGTCGCGGGATTTAGCGAATCAATGGCCACGTAACCGCCATCGCCAACTCCACCACCGCCCGCCAAAATTTCCTTCCATCCATTGATGCCATCAGTGTTGCTTCCGCGAACGATTCCATTACCTTGCGTCCCGCCAACGTAAAAGCTGCCATCAGGCGCGGGTTGCCCATGCCAAAACTGTGTGACGTTGTAGCCTTTGTTAAGGGATGACCACGCCACGCCAATGGTCTTCGGATCACAAGTTGCTACCTGACTGGTGCCAACAGCAGCGCGGGCATTATTTGTACGATAGATGCCGCCATCGTTAGTGACGAACATCGTCTGATTATCGGTGCCGTTATATTGCGGGTGAAAGACGATAAGCTTCTGGTCAGCATGAACGTATTGCGGCGAAGCTTTCTCAGTCCACCAATATGAAGCCAATCCCCAATTTGCGCCGCCGTCATCGGAGCGAAACAAGTCAACTCCGCCAACCCACACGCGATCAGGGTCAGTGGGGTCTACAGCGATGGCACGAGAATACCAGCCACGATTAAGCTCAAAGTCCAAGGTTCGGTTTGCCCCGCGCCCGCAAGCTTCGGCAAAAGCGTAGTAAGAATCAGAGAGTAAGTAGCGATTGATTCCCTGCGCCGTATCGCCGCGAACTTGGGCTGTCCAACTGCCAGGTTCGCCGCCGTTATTCGAACGGAAAATGGCGTAAAGACCTTCAAGCAGAGTTCCTGCTGTTTTATTAACTGAAAGCGCGTAAACGACGCTTTGATTCGATGGCGCAATCGCCAGCGAAGTTTGGCCGATGCCGAATTCACCGTAGACTTTGACCCAGGTGCCCGTATTTCCCGCGTCCGTGTTTCGATAAATTCCGACTTCGCCAGGATTGCCGTAGGCGGCAAACAAAAAATCTGTTTGCTGATCCGTCCGAATCACCAAATCCCAACACGCATATTCAAAATTCCGATCGGTCAAAACGCGGGACCAGGTGTCGCCGCCATCCAATGTTCGCCACACACCATTGTTGGTGGCGGCGTAAATGCGTTGTCCGTTCAACGGACTGACGACGAGGTCGTAAACGTAGTAAAAGTCCTTTGTTTTCGTTGCTGACAGATGAGTCCAATTGGCTCCGCCATCCATGGTTTTGAAAATCCCCGAACCGCGCTTATCACTGCGCCCATAAACTGCTTCGCCGGTTCCTGCATAAAGAACAGTTGGATTTTTCGGGTCCATCGTCAGCGAACTGACTGCCAGATTCGGCATCAGGTCGGTCAAAGGCGACCACGAATTGCCGCCGTCTGCGCTCTTCCAAACGCCGCCGCCAACACTGGCTGCATAAATCAAACTCGGATTGGTGGGATGAATCACCAGAGCGCGCGTCCGTCCACCCAAATTTCCAGGCCCCAATTCCTCCCAGGCCGCTGTCTGTCCGATCAGGCCGGGCGCGGTTTCGGCTAAGAAACCATTCTGTGCCGTTGAATATCGTGGCATACGGCGCATCTGCTCGCGTGCCGTTAGATACTGTTCAGTCGCGATGTCACGGCGATAAAGGTTTGATTGTGCCGCATGTTCATTTGAACTGAGGTTGCCGCTTATTTGGGCCGAAGCAGAAGATAAAGGCAGGGTAAAGGGCATCTGAAAATGGGTGATGAAGAAACTGGCGCACAGTGCCGTCAGGATCAGAAAAAACAACGACCTTCTTCGAATCGCAACTATCTTGATTTTCATACAACCTCAATGATTTTGGCTCAATGGTTTCAGAATGACCGGATTGGGGTGGCTCGCTTCCAGTAGTTGGGGCTTGCGAGGCAAGGATTCTACGCTAAAGGTTGAAATTGCCGAAAGCCTGAAACTTCTCCATACTGCCCTCCGTCTGAATCGTTGGACTCATCAAACCGCGCAGGGAATTCGCGCGAACACGAAATAACATTTTCATCGGAGGCCCGTTATGACTCGCTCGCCATTCACGCTGCGAAGCGTTGTTGCGCATTTCGCAATAATTGCCTTGTTCGGTTCGCTTGTCGCCAATCCGGCGTTTGCGCAGGGAGCAAAAAAAGCGACTGCTGCGCCCGCTGCCAAAAGCGACCAGCCGCAGCAAATTGACAAGGAATACACCGACTCCATTTTAAAAAATACGACCGACAAACAATTTCTGACGGAATTTGTGGATCATTTGCCAGCTTCCGACAAAGTGCCGACTCCAGCCAAGATCATCGGTTATCCGGTCGGCACACCCAACAAACTGACATATACAAAAGATCAATACCGATATTACCGAGAGCTGGAAAAGGCTACGCCACGCGTCAAAGTTTTTACCGCGCCGGAAAAGAGCGAACTCGGACGCGAACAGTTGCTGATTGCCGTCGGTGACGAAGCTTCGATTGCGAATCTGAACCGATACAAGGAAATTACGGCTCGGTTGGCTGACCCTCGCCGAACAAACGACGAACAAGCCAAAGCGTTGATTGGCGAAGGCAAGGCGATTTACTGGGCTTCGGGTTCGATTCATTCGCCTGAAACTGGCAGCCCCGAAATGTTGATGGAAATGGCGTATCGGCTGGCTGTCGAAGAAACGCCGTTTATCCAGCAGATTCGGAAAAATGTCATCGTGTTGATTACGCCGACATTGGAAGTGGACGGGCGTGACATGATGGTTGATTTGTACAACTGGCGAAAAGCCAATGAAGGCAAACGTGCGCCAAGCCTGTTGTATTGGGGCAAATATGTCGCTCACGACAACAACCGCGATTCGATGGGAATGGCCCTGGCACTGACGCGCAACCAGATGGCGCATTTCCTGGACTACCATCCGACGGTGCTGCACGACCTGCACGAATCGGTTCCGTTCCTGTACACCTCCACCGGGACAGGGCCATACAACTCGTGGCTGGACCCGATTGTTGTCAGCGAATGGCAGGATTTGGCCTATCACGAGATTGAAGAGATGACGAAGCGCGGCGTTCCAGGAGTTTGGACGCATGGATTTTATGATGGCTGGGCACCGAATTACATGTTTTATGTCGCCAACGGCCACAATTCGATTGGCCGGTTTTACGAAACCTTTGGCAATGGAGGAGCTGACACCCAAGACCGAGTCGTCGGCAATCAGAGTGAACGCACCTGGTTTCGTCCAAATCCGCCGCTGCCGCGTGTGAAATGGTCAATTCGCAACAACGTCAACATGCAGCAAAGCGCCATTCTGTTGGCGATGAATCACGTTTCGACCAACAAGGAAAAATTCCTCAGCAACTTTTACTTGAAGAGCAAACGCTCCATCGCCAAAGCTCGCACCGAAGGCCCAGCGGCTTGGGTATTGCCAGGTAACGACACGCGACCGAACGAAGCCGCCGATTTGATCAATCTGCTGAAACTGCAAGGCTGCGAAGTTCACAAAGCTGACAAAGAGTTTGAAACCAAAGAAGGCAAGTTTCCGGCAGGAAGTTATGTCGTCCGAATGGACCAGCCCTATTCGCGCATGGCCGATATGCTGTTGGACACGCAGTATTACAACGTCAACGATCCGCGTCCGTATGACGACACAGGTTGGACGCTGGGACCTCTGCGCAACGTGAAAACTGTCCGCGTCAAAGACGTAGCCGTTCTGGATGCGCCGATGACACTGATCAACGGAATGGCGAAAGTGACCGGCAATGTCGCCGGTTCAGGCAAAGCCGGTTGGGTCATCAACCACAACGCCGAAAGCGCGCTGGCGCAGCTTCGCTTCCGCTTGAAAGATGTGAAGATTGCTGCTGCCGAAGACACGTTCAAAATCGGCGAGCGCAGCTTTAATGCTGGTTCGTTCATCGTCAAAGCCGAAGGGAATCCGGCTGATGTCGCTGCGCGGTTAAGCAAAGAAGTGACTGACCTGGGCATTTCCGCTGTAGCGGTGGATGAACTGCCAAAAGTCGCCAGCCACAATCTTGCTGTTCCGCGAATCGCGCTGGTTCACACCTGGACCAACACACAGAACGAAGGCTGGTACAGAATCGAATTTGATAGGCTTGGCATCCCGTACACCTACATTTCAGATCACGTAATTCGGGAAACTGCCAACTTGCGCGAAAAATTCGACGTGATTATCTGGGGACCAGTCGGAGGTTCGGCGCAATCCCTGGTTCGTGGCATCGCCAAACGCGAAAACGAACCTGCTATGCCGTGGCAAAAATCCGATGTGACTCCAAATATGGGACAGTCGCCGGACACCACAGCCGATATGCGCGGAGGCATGGGCGTTGTTGGAGTCGCCAACCTGCAAAAGTTTATCGAAGGCGGCGGGTTATTCATCACCATCGGCAATAACGCTTCAATCCCGATTGATTTCGGTATTACGGAAGGCGTTTCCATTCAGGATGCGCGGACATTGCAGGCCCGTGGTTCCGTGATTAACGCTTCATTCGCCGATCGCAAAAGTCCGATTGCTTACGGTTACGATGAAAAGCTTGCTGTTTACTTCAATCAGGCACCGTTGTTCCAAGCCGGTGGGTTTGGCGGTGGATTTGGCGGCGGCGGAGGTGGCGGCCAGCAATCGCAAGGACGTCCAACCGGTCGTGGCGGCGTCAATGATCCCGACGAAGTGCAAGGTCGCCCGCCATTGCCAGCGGTCCCGCCTCGTCAACCAAGCGCGGACGGCATTCCTGAAGAGTTTCGTTCGCAGCTTCAAGGCCAATTGCCGCCGCCGGAAACTCAACCGCGCGTTGTTTTGCGCTTTGCGTCAAATGAACGCGAATTGTTGGCCAGTGGCATGCTCGCCGGAGGTTCGGAACTTGCCAACAAACCAGCCGTGATTGACGTTCCTGTAGGCCGTGGCCACGTTGTGATGTTTGCCAACAACCCGATGTGGCGGCATCAAACGCACGGCAGTTTCTCGTTGCTATTCAACGCGGCGCTGAACTTCGACAACCTTCATGTTGGCCGCACAACGCCAAGGCGCGGCGGACAACCGCAAGCCGGTCAAACCGGCGACGATCAATAATCGAACCTGTCGGAATTCATTCACAAAGCAAAAGGAGCGGTCATCTGGCCGCTCCTTTTGCTTTGCCGGTTAAGTGTGTTGGTGCCGAGCGACGGAAAACCAAACAGAGATTTTCCGCCAAGCCTTGCCAGCTAAGTGACCTTTTGCAGTAGAATGCGCCACAGCACTAAACATTCCGCGGATTCAACAAACTGTCGAACAATCAGGAGGCAAGCTATGAAAAGAACCATAGCGACTTTCACCCTTTGCAGCGCAATGCTGGTTGGTTTTGGTGTCGTTGCATTTGCCCAGACGCGCGCGGATTTTTCAGGCACCTGGATGCTGGATGCCAAAAAAACGCGCGATGTTCCCGCCGATCTGAAAAGCTATCACCTGACGGTCAAACAGGATGACAAGCAACTTTCCGTCGAATCAAAAATAGACGGGAATCTGAACCCTTCTCCGGTGCCTGAACAGAGCAAAGCCCATCAATCCAGCGCACAAAACGCAGTCAATACTGCCATTGCCGGAGGCGGCAGCAGCACAGGCAATGTCGGAGGCGGCGCGGGCGATTCGACTTCAGGCGGCAACAAAGTCGTGTTTGCTCATGGGAAAGCGCTGGCAACTGTTTTCAGGCGATTCTCTTGCGAACTGGACGGAAAAGAGGTCGTCCGAGAAACCGGCGGGTTGTCCCCGGGCAAAGTTAAACGCCGGGCTTCGTGGAGAAAAGGCGACAAGACACTGGAAATTTACCTGGAACGTGACTTCGAAGTGCAAGGCAATCAATTCACCTCTTACGTTCGCGAAGTGTGGGAACTGGCCGATGGCGGCAAAGTGCTGCGGATCAAGCGCACAGTAAATTTGTTGGCCGGGTGGGACGAAACCACGCTGGTGTTCAACCGGGAATCAGCTAAGCCTTAATCCTGCAAATTCGCGTCGAAACCGTTCTTCCATTTCAGTGCGCGCCGGTTCTGGCAACAGGCTGGCGCGCACCGCGTTTAAGGCAAGTTGCTCAATGGTTTCGACGCCAAAGCCAAATGCTTCGGTAATTTTCAGATATTCGTCCGTCAGCGTCGTGTTGAACATCGGCGGGTCGTCGGAATTGATCGTCACGTAAAGCCCTGCTTCCAATAATCGTGGCAGCGGATGTTCTGCAATTGAAGCCGCTACGCCCAAACAAACATTGCTGGTTGGGCAAACTTCCAGCGGGATTTGACGCGCGCGCAATTCAGCCACCAGCGCAGCGTCTTCCAGGCAACGAACTCCGTGGCCAATGCGTTGAGCTTTCAGGGTTTTTAGCGCGCCCCAAACGCTTTCCGCTCCGGCAACTTCGCCAGCGTGCGGCACGCTTGCCAAACCTCCAGCCAACGCTTTCTCAAATGCGTCCTGGAATAATTCCGGCGGATTGCCCGCTTCAGGCCCGCCCAACCCCAGCGCAACTACGCCATCGTTCATTCCGCTGATCGCCCAATCGGCGACGGTCAGTCCGTGTTCAACCGGGCGAACATTCCGCGAAATATCCAGCACCCAACCGACGCTGATCCCAAACTCTTCCGCGGCCCAGGTGCGTGCGCGGCTCAGCGCTGCCAGTTGATCCGCAAATGGAATTTGCCGGTTCAAACTGAAATGCGTGTACGCCGTGAACGTTACTTCGCTGTGAACGATGTTTTGCGCTGCCTGACCGCGCAGGAATTCGCGGGCGACCAATTCAATGTCGTCAGCCGAGCAAATACAGGAGGAAATGGTCAGGTAAATTTCGATGAAATGCGCGAAGTTCGTAAACGTGTACCACTGCCGCAGACCTTCGACGGTTGTGGCTGGCAGTTTGACCTGATTGCGTTCGGCAAGCTTGAGAAGCGTTTCCGGCTGGATCGAGCCTTCCAGATGAACGTGAAGCTCGACTTTCGGCATTCGGCGAATGAAGGTTTCCAGTTGCATTTGATTAGTCAGGATTGTCTGCAAGGATTTTCTGAATCTGAAGAGCCAGCGGGGGAAGTTTATTTTGCAGAATATCCCAAATGATTTCCAGATCAATACCGAAATAACGATGAATCAGAATGTCGCGCAAACCTGCAACTTTCTTCCATTCGGTTTCAGGATATTGCTGACGAATTTCATTGGGAACGTTTTTGGCGGCTTCACCTATGATTTCTAGATTGCGGATGACCGCATCCAGAGTTTTCTCATCATTGGCTAAAGTTTCGATGGTTAATCCGGTGGTATATCGGCTGATTTTGCCGATTGATTCGCCAATGTCATCCAGATAAGTCTTATAGTCCCTGAGCATAAACAGTTTCGGCCAAAATTCGATCGCGGAGTCTGGGCTTGATGGTGTTGGGTAAAACCAAGTCAACCCGACGCCCAAATAGTTCCTCAAGAAATTGTTTAAGCCCGATGTAAGCGTCGAAGGATTTGGTTTCAAATTCGACCAAAAAATCCAGGTCGCTGGTTTCGGTGTTTTCTCCGCGTGCAAAAGATCCGAAAAGTCCAAGTTGGCGGACGCCGAAGCTTCGAATGCCTTCGCGATTCTGTTCAAGAATGCCAAGAATGTCTTTGCTGGCGAGATTCATTTTTCCACCTACAGATATTTGACGAACATCAGTTCGTTGCGGCGTTCGTTGTAAACCAGTTCGTCAACCAGTTGATTGACCATCAGAATGCCGAAACCACCTGCGCGCAAGCCTTTTTCGTCGCGGATGGTAACGTGGCGGAACGGGTCTCCGGCAGGGTTGTTGACGGCTGCATGTTCCAGTTGTTCCGGGTTGAAACCTTCACCGGGGTCTTTTATCCAGTAAATGATCGCGCGTTTGGTTCGTATGCAGGCCACCTCAACAAACTTGGCTGGATCGAGTTTCCCGCCATGTTCGATGGCGTTATTCAGCATTTCGCGGAAAGCGTATGCCATGGCTTCGCGGGTTTCTTCCGGCAAATCGGCTTTCAATTGCATCAACAGCTTTTGCAGGATGGGGACAGCGCCCAGGTCACACGGGACGCGCAATTGCACCCAGCGCGGGTCAGCAGAAATGACTTCGATTTCAATCGGATCAATGGTGCCAAGGGCGGAACTGACGGCAGCTTTCAGGTCGGCGATGCTGAAAGGCTTAACGATGAAATCACAGACTCGTTTGCGCATGGCTGTCAAAACGGCTTCCGGAGTGCCAAAGCCTGTGATCATCATGGCTCTTACTTCTGGATGAGTGTCGCGCAACTGTTCCAGAAATTCGCCACCATCCATTCCCGGCATGACGTAATCAATCAGCACCAAATCGAACTTCGAATGGGCCATTAAGTCCAGCCCCTCCTGTCCGTTGAAGGCGTGCTGAAAGATATGGCCGTCGCTTTTCAGCGCGCCTTCGATCAGATGGTGCAAGGCTGGATCATCGTCAACTACGAGAATCTGGCTCATTGACTATCCTCGTTTCTTTCACCCACTTGAATAAATATTTCCACTTACAAAAAGCAAAAGCATTATGCCTATCGTCCAATAGTTTGACCAGCCATTGGAATTTCATATCCATAGCGGCAAGCAATGGAAGTCTTTTATTGCCAAACAATCTTTCCGCCAACAATGGTTACAACCGCAGCGCCTTTCAATTCCCAGCCATCAAACGGCGTGTTGCGACTTTTTGATAAAGATTTTGCCGCTTCAACTTTAACCTGCTTTTCCGGATCGAAGATCGTGACATCGGCGACTGCGCCCACTTTCAGCGTGCCTCTATCCAGTTTGAAAAGCTTTGCCGGGTTGCAGGACAGCAGTTCCACCATTCGCGCCAGCGTAATCACTTCGCGGTGAACCAACCGATCCAGCGTCAGACTGACAGCCGTTTCCAGTCCCGTAATGCCGTTCGGCGCTTTGTCGAATTCGTACATCTTTTCATTGGCGTGGTGCGGAGCGTGGTCTGTAGCGATAGCGTCAATCGTGCCGTCGCGCAAACCTTCCAGAATTGCTTCTACGTCGGCTTGCGACCGCAACGGTGGAGCCATTTTGAAATTTGTGTTGTAACCGCTCTGGTAAACGTCTCTGTCGGAAAGCACAAAATGATGCGGCGTGACTTCGCAGGTGACGTTTAAACCACGCGCTTTGGCCTGGCGAACCAAATCCACCGAACGCGCTGTTGAAATGTGCGCGATGTGAATGTGCGCGCCGGTCATTTCGCCCAGCAGAATGTCGCGCGACACATGCAAGTCTTCGGCTGCGCCGGGCAATCCTTTCAATCCCATCAAGGCGGAATACTCGCCTTCGTGCATGGCCCAGCCCGTAGCGCCGCAACAATCTTCGCAATGGTCCACCACCGGCAAATTGAAATCGGCGGCATATTCCATTGCCCGGCGCATGATGCCGGAATCCAGCACTGGCTTGCCGTCATCACTGATGGCGACGATGCCTGCGGATTTCATTTCGCCGATTTCGGCAAGATGTTCGCCCTTTGAGCCTTGGGTGATTGCGCCAATTGGAAAGACGTTGGCGAGCGCAGCTCGGCGAGCTTGTTCGACAATAAAGCTGGTCACCGAAGAATTGTCGTTGATCGGCTTTGTGTTCGGCATACAACAGACCGAAGTGAAGCCACCGGCCACAGCCGCGCCGGCACCGGATTCGATGGTCTCCTTGTACTCAAACCCCGGTTCGCGCAAATGAACGTGCAAATCAATGAAGCCCGGCGCGACGATCAAACCAGAAGCATCGAAAACTTCGGCTTCATTGGTAGAGATGCTTTCGGCAATTTCGGCGACTCGGCCATTGCGGATGAGTAAGTCGCGCTTGGCTTCGAGCGATTGCGATGGGTCAATGATGGTTCCGTTCCGGATCAATAATTCGGTCATACGTGTTTTATTCTCCGCCCGCCAACAAATACAGGATTGCCATTCGGACTGCGACGCCGTTTTCAACCTGATCCAAAATCAGCGACGAAACTCCGTCGGCTACGTCCGAATCAATTTCGACTCCGCGATTGATCGGGCCGGGGTGGAGCACGATAGCATCGGGTTTGGCCAGCGCCAGCCGTCGTTTGTTCAATCCGTAATGAATCGAGTATTCGCGCAGAGAAGGGAAGAAGCCGCCGGACTGACGCTCCATCTGGATTCGCAGCATCATCACGACGTCGGCGTCAGTGATGGCTTCTTCGATGTTGTTGGCGAAAGAAATCGAACCATTGCCCGGAGCGATCAGTTTTTCCAATCCGAATGGCATCAACGTTCGTGGCCCGGCCAGGACAACGTGCGCGCCCAGCTTTGTTAACAGGTGCGCGTTCGAACGAGCAACGCGGCTGTGCAGCACGTCGCCGATGATGGCGACTTTCAATCCGGCAATCCGTTTTTTGCTGTGGCGAATGGTCAAGGCATCCAGCAAAGCTTGCGTCGGATGTTCGTGCGCTCCGTCGCCGGCATTGATGATCGCGGACGGAAGAATTTTGGCGATTTGATGCGGTGCTCCCGAAGACGAATGGCGAATGACAATTGCGTCCGGTGCCATCGCTTGCAGGTTCAGCGCCGTGTCCACCAGCGTTTCGCCTTTGACGACGCTGGAAGTGGAAGCTGAAATGTTGATTGCATCGGCGGATAAACGCTTGGCGGCAATTTCAAAGCTGGTGCGCGTGCGGGTTGAAGCTTCGAAAAACAGATTGATGACGGTTTTGCCGCGCAGCGTGGGGACTTTTTTGATCTGGCGCGAATTCACATCGCGGAACGTTTCGGCGGTGTCGAGGATCAGATTGATCTCTTCGACGGAAAGGTCGGCGATTCCAAGAAGGTCTTTTCGGTTCAGCGGCATTTGAGTTTATGCAAGGATGAAGGCGGAATGATGAAGAATGACTGACGAATTTTTCATCAGTCATCCTTCTGAATTCATCCTTTTTGTTCAACGAGAAGCACCTGTTCGGTTTCGTCAAATTCCGGCAGCATCACTTTGATGATTTCGGCTTCGGTCGTGGTGACGGTTTTGCCGACGTAATCGGCCTGGATTGGCAGTTCACGCCAGCCGCGATCAATCAGCACAGCCAGTTGAACCCGGCGCGGGCGTCCAAAATCAATCAGTTCGTCCATGGCCGCGCGGATCGTTCGTCCTGTGTACAGCACGTCGTCCACCAGAATGATCGTTTTGCCCGTGATGTTCGCAGGCAATTCGGTTTTGTTGATGACCGGGCGGTCGGCGACGGTGGTCAGATCGTCGCGGTACAGCGTAATGTCCAGCGCGCCTCTGGCGACTTCCACGCCGTCCATTTCTTTGATCTTGGCGGCGATTTTTTCCGCCAGCGGCACGCCTCTGCGATGAATGCCGACCAGCAAGACGCCTGAAAGGTCCGGGTTGTTTTCGACAATCTGCGAAGCCATGCGCGATAGCACACGATTGATGTCTCCGGCAGTCATCACGACAGCTTTTTCAGTGAATTCCATGGTTGCCTCGATTAAGTTGGGGTTTGCAGCGCGCGGAATATAGCATCGCTCATAATTTTTTGGCCAGTTCAGCCTGGAACGCGCGAATGCGACGTGCATTTGTTCCCATATCCCCTTTGCCTATCCGAGATTTCGAGCGAACGTTGACAACAGTTGCCGATCCTTCGCTGGTAATGGTGATGGTCACGTCGTCTTTGAACTTGAACAGCCGTGTTGTGGCAATGGCTTCGATAATGCCTTGTTCGGGTTTGGTTTCGCGTATGTCCCAACCTTGCGCGCGCGAAACTTCCAGTGCCGCATTGAAGACTTTTTCCAGCGGCTGGTTGAAGCGTTGCGGTTGCAGATCGGCATATTGCGGGGTCGCGCCGGTTTTGATGTCGTTGATGCGCGGCCAGATCATGCCCAGCAGGAACGGCGAACCGGCCAATACGATGATCCCGACGATAATTGCAGGGAAAATTTTGTTCAGCGTCATAAGTTTATTTTGTATGGAAGAAGGGTAATGGAACGAAAGCCAATCTACACGATGCCGCCCGAAGCTGCCAGCTTTGCCCGTCAAAATGCTTCTGTTAGACTGCCGCTCGGTCGCAAAAATTCACTCACTCGGAGTTATCCCATTGTCAGCTTTCGGAAAAATCACTGATGCCGTTGTGACGGTTGAACGGAACGAGATTGTGCGTTCAGGGTCTTCGCGCAGTTACGGATGTTTGCGGTTGCGGCTGGATGAACAGATTGAAGTTTTGCCGGGGCAGTTTGCGATGCTGAAAGCGCACGGCATTTACGAACCGCTGTTACGACGCGCAATGGCGTTTTACCGCTGCGAACCGGCAGGCGAAAAACTCGACGTGGATTTCATTTACCAGATTCTGGGACGCGGCACGCAAGCTTTGGCGCAACTGGAGCCGGGAGACAAAGTGGATTTTCTTGGTTCTCTCGGCAATACCTACGACACCAGTTTTGCGAATGGCCGCGAAGCTTTGCTGGTGGCAGGAGGCGTCGGCTCGCCCGCGGTATTTATGCTGGCCGAAAAGTTGTTGAAGCAAAACATTCCCACGCGGCTTTTCCTTGGCGGAGCCAGCCGGGGCGATCTTTGCGGATTGACGGATTTCACTGCTTTGTTGACGCAGGAAAACATTGTTTGCGCGACCGTGGATGGAAGCTACGGCGAAAAAGGCTTTGTCACCGCTCCGCTGGAAAGACATTTGAAAGCGCAAGCCGGCAAACCGCTGATGATTTATTCCTGTGGTCCCGACCCGATGCTGCACGCTGTGGCGAAACTCGCCGAGCAATACAATGTTCCAGCGCAACTGTCGCTTGAAGCACCGATGGGCTGCGGCTTCGGCGTCTGCGTTGGGTGCGCTGTTTCGGTCAAACACGATTGCCCAGAAGGTTTCGTTTACAAAAAAGTCTGCACCGATGGGCCGGTGTTTTGGAGCAAGGAGCTGCATTGGCTGTCATAAAAAATCGAGACATTGTGTATTGCGCGGGCGGCATCTTATGGCGAGATGACGGTCGACAGGTTTTGCTGGTCAAAAGCCGCGAAGACCAAGCCTGGAAATTGCCCAAAGGTCATGTGGACGAAGGCGAAGATTGGGAAGCCGCCGCTCAGCGCGAAGTCAAAGAGGAAACCGGTTACGACACGGTGATTACTGACTTCGCCGGTTTCAGAAAATATCCGGTCAAAAAACGATTGAAAGTGGTGCTGTACTGGCACATGGAACCCGTAGGCGATCACAAGTTCGAAGCTTCGGATGAAATCGAAGGTTTCGAATGGCTGATGGTGGGCGATGCCGTTAATCGGCTGACGTATCTGAACGACAAACAACTGCTTTTGAGCTTCATTAATGATGGCGACCGCAACTAATCAACATCCTCTAGAGGTCGAAATCGCCGGAGTGCGATTCAATAATCCCGTTTGGACGGCTAGCGGCACTTGCGGCTATGGCCTGGACATGGCTCCGCTGATTGACCTGAATCGGCTGGGGGGCATTTGTACCAAAGGGTTATCGGCCAAACCCATGCGCGGAAATGCTCCGTGGCGGATTGTCGAAACACACGGCGGAATGCTGAATGCCATCGGATTGCAGAACATCGGCGCACAGGCATTTATCGAAGACAAACTGCCGGAGCTTCGGCGCTATGACACGCGCGTGATTCCCAATGTGTTTGGTTACACGATTGATGAATACATCGAAGCCATCAGCATTCTGGAAAACGGCGAAGGCATTCACGCGTATGAACTGAACATTTCATGTCCGAACGTCAAAGCAGGCGGCGAATCGTTTGCCAACGATCCTCACCAGGCCGCTGCCGTCACGGAAGCCGTCAAGAAAGTCGCCAGCCGTCCGGTGATCGTCAAAATGTCGCCGAACGTGACGGATGTGGCCGCTGTCGCCCGCGCAGTTGAAGCGGTGGGAGCCGATGCTTTGTCGTTAATTAACACGGCGGTCGGAATGGCGATTGACATCAATACGCGGCGACCCCGGTTGGCAAATAAAACCGGCGGATTGTCCGGCCCCGCAATCAAACCGATTGCTGTGCGCTGTGTGTTTCAGGCTTCGCGCGCGGTCAACATTCCGCTGGTGGGAATCGGCGGAATCGCCACAACTGAAGACGCGCTGGAATTTATCATCGCCGGAGCTTCAGCAGTTCAAGTCGGCACGGCGAATTTTTACGACCCATCGGCTTCGATGAAAATCGTGGATGGTCTGGCGGCCTACTGCCAGCAAAATGATCTGAAGAGCATCAACGAACTGATCGGGTCAGTAGTAGTGGATTAAGTGGACGTCCGTTTGGGAGGCGCAATGAGGTTTCTGCCCTTTCTCTTGTTCGGGCTTCTAATTTGGTTGCCGGTTGTAACGTCGGCGTCATTAGAAGCAAAAGTCCAACCCATCAAACTCACTTTGAGTTTGGAACCGGCGCAACCAGTGAATGGTTCGCCCGTTCTGTTTTGCGTAAGCGCCGATAAGCCGCTGAAATCGCTGAGCGGAATATGGTTGGGGCATCGCGTGATCTTTGAATTGGATTCTGGCAGCAGAACCTGGTGCGGATTGGCGGGCATGGAGCTTGGAACCGCCGCCGGGAACCATCCCTTAAAACTGGAATCTATTTCGGCCAGCGGCGTTCATTCGACTTCTGTTCAGACAGTTAAAGTTGGCCGAGGCTCTTACCAAACAAGCAGGCTTAGGGTAGATAAGAAGTTTTTGGACCCTGGTGCCGAAACACTGGAGCGGATTAAGCAGGAACAGGAAGTGAAGCGCGAGATTTTTCGTCGCTTCAGCGGCAGTCGCGGATGGAAGGGCAGCTTTGTAGCGCCGGTTGATAACATCGTGACCGAGCCATTTGGTGTGCGGCGCGTGTTTAACAACAAACGGCAAAGCACGCATCAGGGATTGGATTTTCGCGCCGCGCTTGGCACGCCGGTCAGAGCGATGAACAGCGGCGAAGTGATTTTGGCGCGCGAAATGTTTTTTGAAGGCGGCATGGTTGTCGTAGATCACGGACACGGATTGCTGACCATGTATTTGCATTTGTCCGAGTTCAAAACCAGAGAAGGAAGCCGCGTTGCCAAAGGGCAAATCATTGGTTTGAGCGGCGCAACCGGCAGAGTCACTTCGGAGCATTTGCATGTTGCCGTTCGCTGGCAAGGAACATATCTTGATCCAGCAACTCTGTTGAACATGAAATTACCTTGATTGAATAGGAGAATCTTTTCGCTTGCAAATTCGCAATCCGATTGTTGTGGCTCTTGATGTAGATACTGCCGAACAAGCCTTATCGCTGGTCGAACGGCTGCGCGGCACAGTGGGGATGTTCAAAGTTGGCAAACAGCTTTTTACTGCCGCGGGGCCGGATATTGTTCGGCAAATTATCGGGATGGGTGAACAGGTGTTTCTGGATTTGAAATTCCACGACATTCCGAACACTGTCGCAAAAGCCGGGATCGAAGCGGCTCGATTGGGCGTCAGTATCTTTAATGTTCATGCGATGGGCGGATCGAAGATGATGCGTGCAACGGTGGAGGCCGTAAATGAAACCGTCGAGCGAGAAGGAATTGCGCGTCCGCTGATTTTGGGTGTGACAGTGTTGACCAGCCATACACAAGAATCGCTCAGCGAAGTTGGAATCGAGCGGAAGCTGGAAGTCGAGGTCGTTGCGCTAGCGCAACTCTGTGAAAAGTCTGGTATCAATGGCGTTGTCGCTTCGCCTCAGGAGATTGTGCCAATCCGAAAAGCAGTGGATAATCCGGGCTTCGTAATTCTGACGCCGGGCGTTCGGCCCGCAGGCGCGGCACTGAATGATCAAAGCCGTGTCATGACTCCGGGAGAAGCAATTACCGCCGGAGCAAATTTGTTAGTCGTGGGACGCCCCATCACCGCAGCGGATGATCCGGTGGTGGCAGCGCGAAAGATTTTGGAAGAAATTGAACAAACATCCGCGTAAAAGGTTTATGGAAAGTGGTGTTGCACAGTTGTTATACAGCCGTCGCCCCGCGCGCACCTGCTAGATCAACCCCACAGAACACGCCGGTGATACGCCTGCCCAGAAGCGCCGGAAGATTTTCAGTTGTAAGGCGGAATAATTTTAATGTCGTTTTTTAGGCTAGCTCGCAAAATAGTTTTCGGTTTATTGGCCATCGCCGCAATCAGTTACGGCTGGACGCTCTATGCGTATCAACAGCAGGGAAAGCTGACCCCTCCGCCTAAACCTTCCGATTCAAAACCTTCTTCAACTTCCTCCGGCGCTGTGGAAACGACCAATGCTGCGCCAAGTTACGATGGATCAACGCTCAGAATTGGTGAGAAGCTGACTTACAACATTAACTTTTCCGGGTTTGCTGTTGCAGCCCGAATGGAAATGGAAGTTGTTGAACAGGGCATGTTCTTCGGACAGGAAGGCTATCAAATAAGAACTAAGGCCGAATCACTTGGCCAGGTTCGTTCTCTGTTCGGGGATATTGATCATCAGTACACTGCTTATGTGAATCCCAGAACCGCGCTTCCATATCGTCTGGTGCGATCCATTCGACAGGCGAAAACGCAAACCGACGACACCGTAATTTTCGATCAGGGAAAACAGCAGGCGATTTTTTCCGATGACAGTTCAATTGGCATTCATTCCGGAACCTTTGACCTAACGTCGCTGGTTTACGCCATGCGGCTGCAGGGAGTGCCGGAAACCGGGAAGCGCAAATTTTCAGCGCTGTTTGGCAAAGAAGTCATCGAGTTTGAAGCCGTTCACAAAGGCAAAGAGCAGCTTGTCACCCAAACCGGAACGTACACTGCCATTCAAGTCAAACTTTACCCGCAGAACAAAAAGCACAAAAAATATCGCGGTTATGTCTGGTTTTCCGATGACGCTCAGCACTTGCCGGTGGCAATCAAAGTGACCATGCCAATTGGCGAATTGCGCGCAGACCTGACCAGCGCAACGATTTCCGTTCCCACTGCAACGCCGCTGGCAAAAGTCAAAGAGTGGATTGATGAGTCCGGCCACAACCGGTCGCCGGGCGGTGGATCGGCTTCCGTTGGAGTTCCAGCCGGTGGAAATAAAACCCCTTTGGGAATTGTTGATCCTCCAGGTTCCAAGTCTTCCACGGAAGGCGGTTCTGCCGACCCGTCGCCCAATCTGCCCTTTGGCGTGGGCGAACGATTGAATTACGACGTGGCCTGGGGAGCGTTTCCTTCGGTTGGCAAGATGAGTTTTGAAGTTCGCCAGCAGGGAATGCTGGGTGCTGCCCGTGTGTTTGAGTTTTATGGCGAAGCGTCAACCGTTGGCTCTGCCAGGTCGCTGATCAGCGTGAATGATCAGGCGAACAGCTTTGTTCTGGTGGATTCGCTGTTGCCTGTGAAAACCGATTTGCGGTTGCGCGAAGGCCGCCGCACCAAGCTGACCACGGCAACGTACGATTGGTCGAATAGATCGGCCGCTTTGTCCAGTGGAACGAGCGTTTCAATCCAGCCCGGCACGCTCGACTTGCTTTCGTTGTTTTACGTTATTCGCGCGGCTGATTTGAAGGCCGGCAAAACGTTCACCTTCCCGTTTCTGGATGCCAACCACCGCATGCAGTATGTCAAAGTGAATGTTATCAAGCAGGAAAGCATTGGCGGGCCAATGGGTGACCGTGAAGCCTTGCAGCTGGACATTGTGACGCCGGAACCCAGCCAACTTCTGCTGGCGCAAGTTTGGATTTCGAACGATTCCAAAAAACTGCCGCTTTATTTCGCCACCCGAACGCGATTTGGCCAGCTTCGTTTCCAACTGACCAGCGCAAGCAACACGAAATAATCAGCGCATTAGCCCTGACAACACTGCACGCTGACGGTCATTAAGCTTGATCGCCGCTCTCAGTCGTGGGCGCCCTCGCATCGCGACGCTCAACTCGATTTTCAGCCCATAACTTTTTACTCGTTCAGCCAAGTCAATTTCCCGCGTGCCTTCAATGTCGTCTCGAATCAGTCGAGCAAAATCTCCAGGCTGGCTCAATTCCCGGATTACTTCCTGATTGCCGACTGCGCGCTTTGAAGCAGCGAAATTTGCATACAACGCTTTCATCACATTGGCCAGGTTCAGTGTTGCGCGGCTTTGCCAGCGTAATTCCAGATCATAAAGCGCTGCGACCAGCATTCCTTTACGATAGACCAGATCATAGCTGGCGGCACTGGCGAACTTTTCAGGCGAAGCGGCAACCAGTGACAATTGCGCGCGCGAAGGATTAAACAGGTAAGCTTCATATTCGGCGTTGATCGCGTCCAGATATTCGTTCAAATCAATCAGTCGCAGTTCTGCCAGGGTCATCAGCGCCACGTAGCGCGTGAAACCTTCCCAAAACCAGTCGAAGTTTTCCCGAATGACAAACGCGTTTGGCAGGTAAAAGTGAAACATCTCGTGCGCAAGATGGCGACGGAAGTGTTTCAGGGTTTGTGCAGAATCATTGTTCGGATTCAGCATCAAAACGACTGTGCGGCCAAGCGTCACAGCGCTGGAACGCAAGCCGGTCAGCGGCTGTGGAAACGGTGCAATCGTTACCAGAAAATCGCCTTGTTCGCGGCTGCCGATCATTGCTGCTTGCTGGCCAGCGATCGCGGCAGCCAAGGGAAAGACCTCTTCATCGGAAAAGTTCCATTCGCCCGCAACGGCAACGCGCAAATTCATCGCGCCAAGCTTCGTTGTCTGCTCTCGAAATTTTGCCAGGAAGAAAACGGCGCGTGAACTGTCAGGGAGGTCAAAGATGCCCTCGCGTTCATGCTCAATCGTCGCAAGCTGCCAGCCATTTGGGACCGCAATTTTCAATCGAGCCGGATTGTTTGCTTCACAGCTTTGTTCGCCACGGCAAACACGCGGCAACAAATCAGCCATCATCAAAACGGCGGCATCCGTTCCGACGCTAGAGCAAAGTGCGAATTGCGCCGGATCCAGCGCGCGCGCCAGTTTCATTTCGTAGCCGATCTTGATTCCGCCGGGTTTGGCAGAAAACAGGTACAAGCCATTTCCGCGAATTTCCCGTGGCAAGGCTTCGCCGCTGGCAGTTGTCAGCTTTAGCGCATGAACGCGTTCGCTAAGGCGATCAACACCCGCAAACTGATCAACAAAGCTGATTGCGGTTTTGCCGGATGTGTCAGCAAACCCATCCATGGAGCAGGTGATTTCCACCGAATGGTTTGGCTGCGAAATTCGATTGATCTGGCAGTTGATTACGGGCGGCTGTGCGGATTGCCCAAACGCTGGGAAACAAAGAAAAGCGAGAAATGGCAGAAAGAGCCGGAAACGTGGTTTCACAAGTCTTCGAAGTGCAGGTTGATTCTGTACATCGTGTCAACGATCAACACGGCGATGGGAGGGTAAACCAGCGCGACAAACAAGGAATCTTCGATTGTCCAGCCAGAATTTGATTGGGCTGGTGAATCAGTCAGCACGCCGATCAGCATGCCTGCAAGCAGTGAAAGCAGGTATCCGCAAATGACAAACGTCCAGGCGACGCTGCGTTTGAAACGTTTGTCGTCTTTTTTCCGGCGGCGTGAAATGGAAATCCGTTCGGGACCGTACGTGTAATGATCAAAATGCTCTTTCAGGCTTTTGAACAAGTGCCAGATGCCGATGGCGAACAAGGCGACAACCGTAATTCTCCAGGCCAGATGTTTCGGGTCGAAAATAGAAGGGTTCATGGCCACAAAGAAAGTGGAAACGAACAGCGTGACGGTTGTGTACACGGCTTTTCCGCGCGCGCGCGTTTCTTCGCGTTCGCGTTCCAGCCATTCGTTGACAACCTGATTGGCGCGCTCTTGATAGTATGCCTGCCGTTCCGCACGGTTGGCTTGTGTAGAAGCCTGACGGGCAGTGGATTGCATTCGCCCGGTGCGGTCATAAGAAAGACGCCGTTCGGGGTCAATCAGCGTGTGATAAGCCTCGTTGATCTGAGCAAATCGGGTCGCCGCCGAAGGGTCAGAGTTCACGTCAGGGTGATACTGACGCGCCAATCGGCGGTAAGCGGTTTTGATCTCAGTGGGTTTGGCTGCGCGGGTAAGACCCAGCACAGCGTACAAATCAGTCATTGTTTGTCACCCGAGGCATCTTTGGGAGGGTTCAACGAAGATTGCCAAAACGCAGCCGTATTTTACGTAGCAACAAGCCAGTTTCAAGCCGGATGATTTCCTGCACCCAAGTTTTTCTCAGTATTGAACGGCGTTTACTCATCTCTTGCGCGACGCCTATAATCCGTCAGCCAATTTACCGTAGCTTCTTTGTCAAAAGACTTTCCCGCTTCAATGCAACTTTGATCTTTCCAGG
>CAYLJQ010000004.1:0-32276 GCA_964383955.1 uncultured Heliomicrobium sp.
AATTGATGAACAGGCGACATTCATCATTCATCATTCACCGTTCATCATTCCGAAGATGCACAAAATTACAGTTATTCGTGGCGACGGCGTAGGGCCGGAAGTTTGCGACGCGGCAATTCGCGTCATCGAAGCGACTGGCGTCAAATGCGAGTGGGATTTCGCTTTGGTCGGCGGCCAGGCAGTAAAGCAATTCGGCACGCCACTTCCCACCGAAACCATAGAGAAAATCCGCCAGACCCGCGTCGCACTCAAAGGCCCCGTCATCATCAAAGAGATGGGCGAAAAGGTGCTGGTTTCGCACAGCGATCATTCGCAGCGTGTGTATTCCAACGTCAACACGGCATTGCGGATTGAAATGGGAGCTTACGTCAACGTCCGTCCATTGCGCGCGTTTGAAGGCGTCACCTCGCACGCGCCAAAACTGGACGTCGTTGTCATACGCGAAATCACAGAAGATCTTTACAGCGGTTACGAACACGCCATCGGCGCGGACGCCGCCGAAGCCGTCAAAATCACGACGCGCAAAGCCAGCGAGCGCGCCGCACGGTTTGCGTTTGAATACGCCGCACAACGATGGCGGCGGCGGCTAAGCATCATTCACAAAGCCAACGTGCTGCAATTGACCGACGGATTGTTTTTGCGCACTGCACGCGAAGTCGCCAAAGAGTTTCCAAAGATTAAATGCGACGATGCAATGATTGACGCCTGCGTTTACAACCTGGCCTGCAAACCCGAAGGCTGGGACGTGTTGCTGATGTCGAATCAATACGGCGACATCGTTTCGGATTTGTGCGCGGGACTGGTCGGCAGCTTTGGGCTTGCGCCCGGAGCCAGCTTCGGCGATGACGTCGCCATTTTTGAAGCCGCGCACGGAGCCGCGCTGGAACTGGCGGGGCAAAACAAGGTCAATCCGGTGGCGCTGATTTTATGCGGCGCGATGATGATGGAGCATCTGGAAGAATTCGAAGCCGCGCAACGCATCCGCGATGCCGTCAAAACCGTCATCCAACAAGGCCGCAGCTTGACGCCGGACCTTGGAGGCTCGACAAAAACTACTGCAATGACCAACGTTATCATTGACCATTTGTGATTGGCAGAAAGCCATGAAGACAAAAGCTGTAAAAATAATTTCCCTGCTGTTCGTGGCGTTCGCTTTTTTGGCTGCTACTGAAATGCAGCGCTTTAGCGCAAACTCAGCCCAAGCCCCTCCACAGATTTCCTTTGACCGCGACATCCGCCCGATCTTCGCGGAGCATTGTTTGAAATGCCACAACGAGAAGAAACAAAGCGGCGGTTTGCGGCTGGATACGAAAGCTTTTGCTTTACGCGGCGGCGGCAGCGGACCTGTCATTGTGCCCGGCAAAGCGGCAGAAAGTCTTTTGTATCAGCGCGTTTCAGCAGCCAATGACGACGAACGAATGCCTCCGACCGGAGAACGCTTGAGCGAAAAACAACTCGCTTTATTGAAAGCGTGGATTGACGCGGGCGCGGTCTGGCCAGATGGGGACGGAGAGAAAGAGGGACAGAGGGAAGGAGCGAATGCTCAGTTACAGCATTGGGCTTGGCAGCCAATCAAACGTCCGGAAGTGCCTACCACAACAAAAATCCGCAATCCGCAATCCGCAATCCGCAATCCGATAGATGCTTTTATCCAGGCAAAACTCGATCAAGCAAGTTTGACGATGTCGCCCGAAGCCAACCGGCGGACGCTGATTCGCCGACTGTATTTCGATCTGATTGGTTTGCCACCAACGCCGGAGCGCGTGCAGCAATTTGTTGCCGACCGCGATCCGAAAAGCTATGAAAAGCTGGTGGACGAATTGCTGGCTTCGCCTCGATACGGCGAACGTTGGGCGCGCCATTGGCTGGACGTGGTTCATTACGGCGACACGCACGGGTACGACAAAGACAAACCGCGTCCGAACGCCTGGCCGTACCGCGATTACGTCATTCGCGCCCTAAACGAAGACAAACCGTACGCGCGTTTCATCGCCGAGCAAATTGCCGGTGACGTGCTGTATCCCGGAACGCGCGACGGCTATCAAGCGATGGGATTTATTGCCGCTGGCCCTTGGGATTTCATTGGCCACGCCGAACTTCCCGAAACGAAAATTGACGGCAAGATTGCTCGCCATCTGGATCGCGACGATATGGTCGCCAACACGATTGGCACGTTTAACAGCGTCACCGTGCATTGCGCGCAATGCCACAACCACAAATTCGACCCGATTTCGCAGGAAGATTACTACTCGCTGCAATCAGTGTTTTCGGCGCTGGATCGAGCGGACAAAAAATACTTTGTGGGTGATCCGGCAATGACTGCGCGCTTCAATCAATTGGATGGCCGCCAGCGCGACCTAGCCGAACGCAAACGAGTGATCGAACGCGACGCGGCAAAAGAAGCCGGGGAGCCGATTGGGAAACTGGATGCGCAAATTGCGGAGGCGGCGAAAAAGCCAAACAGCGCCGACGAAGTTGCTGAACTCAGAAAGAAACGCGCCCAACTTGTTGACGCGGCGATGAAGCCGGAAACGCGTGTGGAACGGGACGCGTTTAACGTTGAGCTTGCGCAGTTGAAAGAAAAGCTGGCGGCGTTTCCAGTGCCCGAAACCGTCTTTGCGGGAACGATTCATTACGGAACCGGCACGTTCATCGGCACAGGATCCAACAATGGGAAGCCGCGCCCTGTTTATCTGCTGGCGCGTGGGCAGGTAACGACTCCCGGACGCGAAGTTTCGCCGGGAGCGCTTTCGATGTTGTCGTTTCAACCTGCGCGCTTTGCCGTCGCCAAAGACGCGCCGGAAGGCGAACGCCGGGCTGCGCTGGCGCACTGGATTACTGATCCAAACAATCCGCTGACCTGGCGCAGCATCGTCAACCGCGTTTGGCAATATCATTTCGGAGCGGGGCTGGTCACAACGCCAAACGATTTTGGCCGCAATGGAGCAAAACCTTCGCATCCGGAATTACTGGATTGGCTGGCGGCAGAATTCCGTGACAGCGGCGGTTCACTGAAACGACTGCACAAACTGATTGTCACCAGCGCAACCTATCGCCAATCCAGCAATCCGCCACCACCAAATCCAACATCCAACATCAAGAATCCAGCATCTCTTGATTCCGGCAATTCTCTGCTCTGGCGGCAGAACCGCCGCAAGCTGGAAGCCGAAGCCGTTCGTGATGCTGTGCTGGCTGTCACTGGAAAACTTGATCTGACGATGGGCGGCCCCGGCTGGCAGGATTTTGTGGTCGAACGTCCAGAACATTCGCCGCATTACGAATACGGATTGGCGAATCCTGAAGACGCAAAAACCTGGCGGCGTTCGATATACCGATTCATTGTCCGTTCGCAGACGCAGCCGTGGATGACCGCGCTGGATTGCGCCGATCCTTCGCAGCGCGTGGACAAACGCAACGAAAGCCTTTCGCCACTGCAAGCTCTGGCGCTGTTAAACAACGGTTTCATGATTTCCCAGTCCGGTCATTTTGCTGAGCGTTTGGAAAAAGAAAAGCCGAACGATCCTTCCGGACAGGTTGAACGCGCGCTCTTGCTGGCTTTTGGGCGCACGCCGACGGCCGCCGAGCGAGCAAAGTTCATTCAGTTTGCGAAAACCTACGGGTTGTCGAATTTGTGCCGGGTGCTTTTGAACCTAAATGAATTTGCTTTTGCAGATTGATAAAAAACGGCCACAGCAGCGTGCAGGAAAATGCCGATGAACTGGTCTTATTTTCCTCGCACGATGCTGTGGCTGAATCGCTTACCTTTCCCTGAAACTACTTAAAGTTCAGCGTAACCACGTTGGCGGGCTTTCCATCCACAGTCAGTTCCAGGTTGACCAATCCTTTACCAGCCAGAGTTCGCGGCAGAACAGCCGTGTTGATCTGATCCAGCCCGATGAACCCCGGAGCGGCATCGGCAAATTCTGCTGCCACGCTGATTCCCCCGATTTTCATTGTCACGGCTGACAGGCTGGTTCGTTTGCGAATTCCTTCGCCATACAGCACCAGCACAAGAACATCGCCTTCAGGCCCAAAGTCAATCGGAGTATTCACGGATTCGGTCGTCAGGTTGCCATTGCGCACCCGGTAAAGAATTGCCGCCGGTGTCCCCGTTCCGCTGGCGTTTGCCGTGAACAGCGCGGGTTCGACTGCGACAATCGTGACGCTGGTCGAAGCCACAACAGTTCCGTTCCGCACCACCGAAACCGTTGCCGCACCAGTTGCAGTTCCGGGCGGTATCTGAAAATTAAGCTGCCCCGGCGAAACAAAGAACAGTCCCGCGACGCGCCCCACGCTGGCGGAATCACTGACCATCACGCTGGTGCTATCCAGCGTAATCGGCAACGGAACCGTGCTGGCAACAGCAATTCCGCCCGTCAGGTTTTCACCGAACATCGCCACGATGCTTTCTTGCGCAAAAGGATTCCCTTTGAAGCTGGCCGCCGAAACCACAGCCGGGGCGGTGCGCTCAAACGCGCCGATGTCCGCGCCGTTGCCTCCCGTGGCGTTTGCCAACAACAGATCATCCACCGGACGGCCTACGCCGCGCTGGTCTGTGGCCACGCCGGAACTGTTGCCTTTATCAATCGCCGGGCTGCCGAACAGCAGCGCATGCGTTTGCGTCTGGCCGCCGTTGTTTTGCAGCGGGCCTAGCTGTGGATTGGCGTTGATGATGTCGGTTGCCTGATTCAGGTAAGTGGTGGAGTTGTCATTCGTCAGGTTAAACCCCTGCGAAATGATTCTGGTTGAATCAGCCACGCCGCCGAGCAACCCTGATAAGTTTGGGCCGGTGTTGTTGGCAATAATCGTGTTGCGGATTGTCGCAGTGGTCGTTAACCCCGTTGCGACTTCAACGCGAATGCCACCCGCACCTGTGCCAACGCCAGTATTATTGACCACTGTGGAGTTCGTGATGGCCAACGTCTGCGTTCCGGTGGAATTAAAGAGGTAGACGCCTCCGGAGGGCGACGTATTGCCGCTGATGGTGCAACTGACAATCGTTCCGCTGGCATTACTCAGAAACACTGCACCGCCACCTAAGGCCGCCGTATTGCTACTAAAACTACAACCGGTGAATGTCCCAATCGCAGACGAGACCAGCCGAACCGCCCCGCCGCTGCCATCCGTCCTGTTGCCTCTAAACGTGCAGTTTGTGAACGATCCGACCGCTCCATTCACGGACACTCCGCCGCCTGAAGAACCAGAACCAACACCGGTATTATTGATAATGTCACAGGCTGTCAGCGTTAGATTGCTCTCGCTGACAATGCCTCCGCCGCCGGCAAACTGTCCTGTTACCCCATTAGTAATCGTCAAACCGCTAATGCGAACTCCGTTCGTGATGCCACCCACAATGCGGAAGATACGAAACTCCGTCACAGAATCAGGCCGCCGCACAGTCAGCAGATTTGCGCCGGGTCCGTGGATCGTCACGCTGCTGGTAATGTCAGGCAAGGCCGACAGCAGATTGATCGTATTCGCCGCACTGAAGATCGTGGTGTCGAAAAGGATGTCGTCCAACCCCGCGCCGTTGGCGTTGGCGTTGGTGATGGCTGCGCGCAAACTGCCCGCGCCGGTGTCGCCAGTGTTGTTGACGACGACCGTCTGCATTTCCACCGCGCCGATGTCGGAATTGTCTCCGCCAGTGGCCGCCGCAATCCCAGGAGTGTCGAATCCGCGCGCCAAGCCGCGCTGATCTGTGGCGATGCCTGCGCTGCTGCCTTTATCGAGCGCCGGACTATTCGTCAGCAGCGCATGCGTCTGTGTTAAGCCGCCGTTGTTTTGCAGCGGGCCCAGTCGCGGATTGGCATTGGTGATGTCGGTCGTCTGGCTCAGGAACGTATTGGTTACGTCGTTCGTCAGGTTGTATCCTTGCGAAACGATGCTGGCGAAGCTGCCTGAGGCTGCCCTCGTTCCTGTATTGATGCCGGCATTGTTGGCAACAATTGTATTGCGGAGTGTCGCGCCCGCCTCGCCGGTGCCTAAAGCCTCAACGTAAACGCCACCGTTGTTTGTGGAAGTATTGTTCGTGATCGTGCAACTGGAAATTGCCAGTGTCCCGATGCCGCTGGAGGTATACAGGCCCACGGTGCCGAACCCTGTGCCAGTCGTTGCATTGCCGCTGATGGTGCAATTGCTCATCGTTCCGCTTGAACTCGTAAAACTGACTGCGCCAAAGTAATTTGCAGACGTATTGCCGGAGAAGGTGCAATTGGTAAACGTTCCCACTGAGCCAGCGACATAAACTCCGCCTCCACCGGCACTTGCTGCGTTATTGATAATGCTGCAAGCGGCCAGAGTCAGATTGCTGCTGGCAATAATCCCGCCGCCGTAATCACTGCGTCCATTACTGATCGTCACGCCGCTGATACTAACGTTCAGCCCGCCGCTCGCCACGCGGAACACGCGGTTCGTGTTATTGCCCGACAGCGTCAGCAGGTTTGCACCAGGGCCGTTGATCGTCAAACTCGTGTTGATCAGAATTTCGCCGCCGGTCAGCGAGACTGTGCGAGCGACGGCGAAAAATGCCGGATCAAACATGATTTCACTGCCTGCGGCTGCGTCTGAGATGGCCTGGCGCAAACTGCCCGCGCCTGCATCATTGGCATTGAGGACGACGATGACCTGACTTTCATACGCGCCAATGTCAGCGCCGTCGCCACTGGCTGCCGCCGCAACGCCGAAAGGACGTTTCAGCCCGCGTTGATCCGTCGTGGAACCGAAACTATTACCTTTATCAATTGCCGGGCTGCCAAGCGGCAAGGCACGCGTTTGCGTCGGGCCTCCATTGTTTTGCAGCGGGCCAAGCTGCGGATTGGCATTCACGATGTCCGTTGACTGATTGAGTGACCCATTGGTCAAGTCGTTGGTCAGATTGAACCCCTGTGAAGTAATACTGGCGAAGCTGCCTGGGTTTGCCGTTCCTCCTGTATTAAAACCGTTGTTGGCAATGATCGTATTGCGGATTGTGGCTGCGGCATTGGTTCCTGCCCCCAAAGACTCAACATACAGGCCGCCGTTACTGGTGGAAGTATTGTTGGCAATCGTGCAGCTTGTTACATCCAGCGTTCTGACGCCGGTGGTGGCGTAAAGGCCGATGCTGCCGAACCCTGTGCCAGTCGTCGTATTGCCGCTGATCGTGCAATTGGTCATTGTTCCGCTTGAATCGGTAAAACTGACCGCACCAAAGTAATTTGCCGACGTATTGCCGGAGAAAGTACAGGCTGAAAACAGCCCTGTCGAAGTGATCAGGCGAACCGCGCCGCCTCCGCTACCTGATGTGTTGCCGGTAAAAGTACAATCGGTGAACGTTCCCACTGCACCTCCGACATAAACTCCGCCGCCACCGTCAGTGGCTGCGTTACTGATAATATTGCACGCGGCTAGTGACAGATTGCTGTCGCTGGCGATGCCGCCACCCACACCTGCTGCCTTGCCGCCACTGATCGTCAGGCCTCTGATGGTGACCCCGTTCGTGATGCCGCCCACAATGCGGAAGATGCGAAAGTCCCCCACCGAATCAGGTCGCCGCACGGTCAGCAGATTTGCGCCTGGGCCGTTGATCGTCACGCTGCTGGTAATGTCAGGCAAGGCGGACAGCAGATTGATCGTGCTCGGCGTACTGAAGTTCGTGTTGTCGAAAAAGATGTCGTCCAATCCCGTGCCGCTAGCGTTAGCCGCGATAATGGCTGCGCGCAAACTGCCCGCGCCCGCGTCGCCAGTGTTGTCGACGACGACAGTCTGCATTTCCACCGCGCCGATGTCGGAATTGTCTCCGCCAGTGGCCGCCGCAATCCCAGGGGTGTCAAATCCGCGCGCCGCGCCGCGTTGATCTGTGGCGATGCCCGCGCTGCTGCCTTTGTCCAGCGCCGGACTATTCGTCAGCAGCGCGTGCGTGAAGGTTGGGCCGCCGTTGTTTTGCAACAGGCCGAGTCGCGGATTGGCGTTGGTGATGTCAGTCGCCTGATTCAGGAAGGTGGTGGAGTTGTCGCTTGTCAGGTTGAAGCCCTGCGAGATGAGCGTGGCAGGGCTAGGCACGCCGTTCAGCAATCCTCTGACATTATCCGTGCCGCTGTTGTTGGCGATTATCGAATTGCGCACGGTCGCCGTCGTCGTCAGGCCAGCCGCGACTTCTACCAGCAATCCGCTGCCGTTGTTGCCCACGCTGGTATTGCCGGTGATCGTGCAATTCGTGACGGCCAGCCGCTGATTGCCGCTGGTGTTGAACAGGGAGATTCCCGTACCGAAAGTCGCTTTGTTACCGCTGACAGTGCAATTGGTGAATGACCCGCTGGAATTTTCCAGCGAAACTGCTCCGCCACGATTGCCGCCTGAGGTATTGCCGCTGAAGGTGCAACCGGCGAACACGCCGCTGGCATTCCCCACGAAAACACCGCCGCCGTCTCCGCTTGCCGTGTTGCCGCTGAAAGTGCAATCCGTAAACGTTGCAACTGCGCCGCCGACCTGAGCGCCTGCTCCCCCGCCAGCCGTTGCTGTGTTATTGACGATGGCACAACCGGTCAGCGACAGATTGCTGGAGCTAAGAAGGCCGGCTCCGCTGGCTGCCTTGCCATTGCTGATGGTCAATCTACTGATCGTGACGATCAGCCCGCCCCCCGCAATGTTGAAGACTCGGCTGGCGTTATTGCCCGACACCGTCAACAGGTTTGCGCCGGGGCCGCTGACGGTCAGGTTCTTGCTGAAACCGATTTCGCCGCTGGTCAGCGTGATCGTGCGCGGAGTGTTGAAAACGGTGGGATCGAACATGATGTCCGACCCGGCAGGCGCGCCCAGAATCAACTGGCGCAAACTGCCGGTGCCGCTGTCATTCGTGTTGGCGACGAAGACGGCTTGCATTTCGACTGCGCCGATGTCGCTGGCGTCGCCGGTGTTGGGCGCATTGGGAATGCTGGGAATGTCGGCGCGGCGGTTGAATCCGCGCTGATCGGTGGCAATCGGCGAATCTACCGCGCCTTTGTCAAAGGCCAGGCTGGTCAGGGCGAGCGCGTGTACCGGCGTCGTGCCGCCAAAAATCCCCAGCGGAGCCAGTTGCGGATTAAGCGGGGCTGCGCCATTGCCGCTTTGATCGTTCGTACCGTTGAAGGTCAACGTGCCGCGATTGCCAATCAGGTTGTATCCGCCTGATTGCAGGTCACCGGCACCGGCAAAGGAAACATCCGGCACGGTCGCATTGCTGACGTTCCCGGCGATGATGCTGTTGCGAATGTTTACCGGAGCAAGGTTGTCGCGCAATCCGCCTGCGCTGTTTGCGCCTGCGGCGGAGTTATTGGTAATCGTGCTGCTGGTAATGCTGGCTCCGGCTGCTGACAAACGGATGCCGCCGCCATTGCCGCCTCCGCTGCCTGTCGCGATGTTTCCGCTGATGGTCGAATTGGTAATCGTTGTTCCGCCAGCGCTGGCAATGCCGCCGCCCGTGGAACTGCCCGTGGCCGTGTTATTGGAAACCGTGCTTTGCGTCAGGGTCAGCAAATTGCCCAGTGTGTTGCTGATGCCGCCGCCGCCCACGGCGGTGTTGCCGGTGATGTGGCAATTGGTAATGGTCAGCGTGCCGTTGTTCAGAATGCCGCCGCCGTCGCCCGTGCCCGCGTTCCCGTTGCTGATGGTTAATCCGCTGATCGTCGCCGTCACGCCACTGCTAATGGTGAAGATGCGATAGTTGCCGCCTGTGTCGCGGCGAATGTTGAGCAAATGCGCGCCGGGGCCGGTGATCGTCAGCGGGCCATTGATCCCTGGCAATTCGCCGGTCAGATTGATGGTGCGCGCCGTATTGAAGAACGCCGGATCGAAGACGATGGTATCTGCGCCTGACGAGATGTTGGCGCCCCCCATTGCCGTACGCAACGAACCCGCGCCGCCGTCATCAGCGTTGGTCACGGTGAAAGTCGCTTGCGTGTCCAGCGTGTCAGGCGCTCGATGTCCGGCGCTGGCTGGAACCGCAACGGCGTGTGCTGCGCGCACTTCCTGGCTTCCAAAAAGTTTCAGCCCCAGCAGGACACCGCCGAGCACGAGCAGGGCGAACAGGGTAATTTGGCTCAAATTGCGAAAGCGTGACATGACGTTTCTCCTTGTCGTTTTTTGTGGGTAAGCGGCAGTTTCAGCAGTTAAGTTTTACCGCCGAGCAGGTTGCGTAACTCTTCCAGGTTCTCTTTCAAGACGAAGGCGTTTGCGCCAGCCGCCTGCGCTGCGGTGCGCGTCGCGGCATCGCCGTAATCGGTAACAATGCAAATTTGCGCGTTTGGGTAACTGGCCTTGATTTGCCTGCTGGCGGTCAGCCCATCCACGCGCGGCATTTGAATGTCCATCAAAACCCAGTCGGGAAGATTCGCTTGATACGCCGCGAAGGCTTCGTCGCCGTCTTCACACTCGATGATGATTGCGGCGAATTCCCGCACCGTTTCGCGGATCAGCGCGCGCATCAATAGGTTGTCTTCCACAATCAGGATTCTCATTTCATGGTTCAGTGTTCTGGGAAGTATGGACGGTAGGATCATTGCGCCGTAGATCGGCTTTGTGTATCCGTTGAATTACGGTATTTGCTCCGTAGAACTACGGATGCAGGGAGAGAGGTAAAGGCTTATGGCTAAGCGGCCAGAAAATCGGGTTACTCTTTGTCTTTCAGTCGGTCAACGTTTTCAGTTACGAACTTCACCAGGGCATGACGGCCTTTGAGGTTAAATTTTTCGCTGATGTTCAAGCGGTGCTGTTCGACAGTACGCACACCCATGAATAATTCGGCGGCGATTTCTTTGCTGGTTTTGAACTGGGCGATCAGCTTCAAGACTTTGCGTTCGGTGGGCGTCAACTGGTCAAGCAGGGACGGCGGGGCAGGATTTTCTTGCGCGTGGCGCAGCCGTTTGAGCAGCAGGCTGGTGAGTTGCGGGCTGATAAATTCCTGTCCCTTGACGACGGCGTTGATGCAATCAATCACTTCTTCGGCGGCGCTGTCTTTGACCAGAAAGCCTTTTACACCCAGGTCAAGCGCGGCGTTCAAAAACTGTTCGTCTTTGTGCATCGTCAGGAAGATAACCTGCAAGCTCAGGCCTTTTTCGCGCAGAGCGGTCAGCACTTCAAAACCGTCCGCCTTGGGCATGTCAATGTCCAGCAAGGCGACGTCGGCGGGCGACGCCAGCAGGCGGTCAATCGCTTCCGCGCCGTCTTTGGCTTCGCCGATGACTGCCATTTGCGGCGCAGTTTCGATCAGTTGCCGTAACCCATTGCGGAAAATCGGATGGTCGTCGGCGATGAAGATTTTGATGTTGTCAGTGTTCATCCTTTTCCTAACGCGAAGGTTCCTCTCGCAATGGGATTATCACCGTTACCGTGGTCCCTTTGCCTGCTTCGGATTCAATGGAATGCGTGCCACCAAGCATGCGGACTCGCTCAACCAAGCCGATCAAACCGAACCCGCCGGACTGACGTTCAGTGGCCGCGACAAAACCGCGTCCGTTGTCCTGGATGCGGGCAGTGACCTGGCTTTCGGTTTGAACGATGCTGATTTCGACTTTGGCGGCTTGGGCGTGCTTGATGATGTTGTTCAGGCATTCCTGAATCACGCGATAAAACAGCACTTCGTCATCTTTGGAAAAGACTTCGTCAAACAAGGCCACGCGCGCGTTGATTTCCAAACCGGTCGCTTCGCGAATTTTCTCGATCATGGCGTTGAGCGATTCGCGCAGCCCCAACCGTTCCAGATGATACGGGCGCAAGTTATAGGCAATGCCGCGCACTTCTTCCAGGGCTTGTCCCGTGGCGTTTGAAATTTCATCAAGCTGCGCGGCCACCTTTTCACCGTCGTGCGCGACGCGTTTGCCGATGCTCGTGCGGTTTTTGATGACCAGCAAACTTTGACCCAGGCCGTCGTGCAATTCGGCGGCGATGCGTTTGCGTTCGGCTTCCTGCGAAGTAATGAGCTGGCGCGAAAATGCCGTTTTGGCTTCGGCGATCTTTCGCAGTTGTGAAAGCCGGGCATGAGCAATCAGCCAGGTCGTTCCCGCCAACGCCGAAACTGCCAGCAAGAGAAACCACCACGTTTGATAAAAGTAAGGACGCACAACGACCTTGAGGCTTGCGCCCTCGTTGTTCCAAATGCCGTTGGCATTGGCGGCGATGACGCGAAAGGTATAGCTACCAGCGGGCAAATACGAATAATTCGCGCTGCGCTGCGTGCCCGCTTCCGTCCAGTTATTTTCCAGCCCTTCCAGTCTGTATTTGAATTTGATCTGCGCCGATTTAAGCAGGCTCAGCGCCGTGTAATTGATTTCAAGCTGTGATTGTTGGGGACTCAGTTCGATGGTGGATTGAAAGAGTTGCGGTTCAATCGGCTTTCGATCAACCGAAACAGCTTCAATGGCGACTGGCGGCGGCAGAGGATTCACGGCTTCGGCTTCGGGGTCAATGATGGCGACGCCACCCATTGTCGGAAACCAGAGCTTGCCGTCTTTGGCTTTGATGGCAGCCGGCAACCTCCCGCCGTTGCATTCGGCGTTGAGCATGCCGTCTTTTTCGTCGTAAGAAACACTGTTCAGTTTGGGAATTTTTCCATCCGCAAAGTCGCTGAGTTCCTGTTTGCTGACGCGATGAATACCGCGATTGCTGGACATCCAGAAGTTGCCGCGTTTGTCTTCCAGGAGGGCAAAAACGCCGTTATTGAAAAGCCCATGTTCGACGCGATAGTTGAAAAACCTGCCGCCCTTGTACCGTACCAGACCATCGCCATACGTTCCGAACCACAACACGCCGTCAGCGTCTTCGTAAATCGCGCGGACAAACCCTTTCGGACTGTCGGCTTCGGCGTGGTAGCTGATAAACCTGCCGTCTTTGAATTGCGCTACTCCCTCAAACGTGCCCGCCCACAGAGCTCCGCTGCGGTCGATGTGAACGGTGATCACGGTATCGCTCGGCAAACCATCGCTCGTGGTGTAATGCGCAATTTCCTTGTCGTCTTTGTATTTGAATAATCCTTCGCCGGTCGCGATCCAGAGGTTTCCCGTCCGGTCGGCGGTAAAGTCTGTCACTCCGTTGGGCAGATCGTTTTTCCCAACTCGTTTTACCGACGATGAAGCTTCAAAGCGCCCAAACCCTCCGCTGCCTTGAAAGCCGAACCAAACTCGCGCCTGGTCGTCTTCCCACAAGCCCCGCATATAAAGCGGAATTCCCGTCGCGTAGTTCAATCTCAAATCCGTAACTTTCCCGTCCGCGTAACGATTCACGCCCAGCGCCGTGCCAATGAAAATCGCTCCGTTCGTGGTTTGGAGCAGCGGATAGATTTCATTGCTGTTCAGCCCGTCGTTGACGGAGAGCGTCGTGATCAGTTTCCGCCGCAATCGCCGCAACCCCGTTGAAGTCGCCAACCAAAAATTGCCTTCGCGGTCCACAAGGCTGGCAACCGCGCCGACAGCTTCGTTCAGTGGATACGACGTGAATTGATTGTCTTTGAAACGCACTAGCTGGCTCGGCTTGGGCACGTTAAGACCTGAAAGCAGGAGCCAGAGGCTGCCGTCAGCATCTTCCATCATTTGATTCGGAAAGAGTTCGTTTAAGGCCGGGATGTCCTTTTTCGTAAAGACCGAAACCTTGCCATCCTGCAAGCGCCAGAGTTCGGAAGCAGAAAATTTTCTTCTCACCCACAATGCACCGCGGTTGTCTTCGTAAGGAGCAAGGCTGTAATTTGCTCCAAATTCCTCCGGCCCTATTTTGAGCGGATAGGTTGTTGCTCGTCCGTCTTGATGCCGCGTGGTGTGGTTTCGTTCAATCACCCATTTGGCACCGGATTTCCCCCAATAAATTTGTTTGACGTTGGGCTCTTTTTGGTCGGAAGCACGAACGAACCGGTCGCTTTCCAGTAAGTAAGACCCTTTGGCAGTTTCAAAAACGGCACTCCCCTGGGCGTCACTCCCAATTGCAATAATGGGCTCTCCCGAAGTTGCAAAATCCGAATACGAACGAAAACCGCCATTGCGATAAACCGTCACGACGTAATTTTCCGTAAGTGCATAAAGCGTGCCTGCGCGGTCGGCGAACAGCCGGGCAAACCGATTATTGACGATGCTTTTGGTGTTCCCCTTGTCGAAGATGGTAAAGCGCAGGCCGTCAAACCGCGCCAGCCCGTCAAAGGTGCTCAGCCATAGATAGCCATCGGGCGTTTGCGCGACGCCCGTCACAGTGTTTTGCGGCAAGCCGTTTGCGGTCGTCCACACGTCAAAGCCGTATTCTTGCGCAAGCGCGGTTGCCTTTAGAGCAAGCAAAAGCACGACACACGCCAGTGCCGCACGCCCTAGAATTTTTCGCCCGTTGCGGTGCATTTTCATCTGGGTATTGCCGGTCAGAAATATAGGTCTTGATCTTTTCGGAAGTTGTGGGCGACGAGTATATGCAACCGGCCCACAGGCTTCAAAATCGGGAATTGCGGTTGGTATTTTTAACCAATGTCGCTGGTCAACGCGCATCGTTTGCAGATTGATGAGATTGAGGTGAAAATTTCGTACCCAACTTTTGATCTGTGACGTCAAAAGGGATGAAACATCTTTCGACTCGCCAATTTTTGCTGGATAAACAATGAGGTTCGATTACGCCATGAGAATTCTGCGGAACCGTGATTTCGTAAAAACGCCGCGCTATTGGAAACTTGCGCTGGTAATCCTTTCAGGCCTTTTTGTCGCGAGCATCGCTATAAACTCTCGGTCTACTACCGTTGCCGGAAACGCGCAAGAATCCGGCAAGTCAGCCGCAAACGTAAAAGCGACAATCCAGCAATACTGCATTCAGTGCCACACCGGAACATCCGCAAAAGCCGGAGTCAATTTGGCAAGTTTGATCGCCCAAGCTTCGGTTGGCGAAACTTTTCAGCAGTGGGAAAAAGTGGCGGCTGCGCTGGAACAAAAAACCATGCCTCCCAAAGCGATGCCGCAACCCAGTGACGAAGAGCGCGTTCAAGCCGCAAGCTGGATTCGCGCCACGCTCAGCGATTACGCCAAAAAGCACGATGGCGATCCGGGACAGGTGACCATACGGCGGCTGACCAGCGGCGAATATGCTTACACAATCAAAGACCTGACCGGCCTGGACCTGAACGTCGGCATTGATTCGTCCAGTGATTCGGTCGGCGGCGAAGGCTTCACCAATTTCGGCGACGTCCAGTTTATGCAGGACGCCAATCTGGAACGCTATCTGGGCGCGGCAAAACTGGTGGCCAATCACGCTGTGATCGGATCAGGCCCGCTGGAATTTTATTCCGATCCCGGCAAGACAGGTTTTGAAATGTCTGCGGTTGCGCGGATCAGGGAAATTTACGCCGCCAACGGCATCCGCACCGTTTCAGGCGAAGGCGGACGTCCGTTCGGGCTGGAAAAATACGGCAAGGCGCTTTACGCCGCGTGGCATTACAAACACCGGGCGGCGCTGGGAGAAACCAACGTCACGTTGAAAGAACTGGCCGCACGCGAAAGCATTCCGCCTCGGTTTGCCGAACACATCTGGCAGGTAATGAATAAACCCAGCCTGGGGTATCCGTCTTCTGAAATTGTCGCGCGCTGGCGCAAACTGCCCGCGCCCCCTGCTGCAAATGATGCCGCAAACGCCAAGGCCGTGCGCGCAGGCTGCGAAGAAATCCAAAAGTTCATGGTCACCTGGCCAAGTTGGTTGTTTGCTCGCGGCGACGTTGCCGCAGGCGGTGCCGGTGATGAAAGCCCGTTGGAATTCAGCGACCGCACCTTGAACGTGAAATCGCCGCATCGTTTCACTTATGTCAGAGGCGGCGGAAGGCCTGGAGCGATACAGCCCGGCCCGGCGAAAATCTACTTTAATGTCGCTCCGGTAAATCCCGTGATGGGCGAAAAGCCTGTCATTATTTGGCGCAACCTGACAATCGGTTTTCGTCCAATTACGCCCAGAAACCAGCCAGTCAAAGCCGGAGAATCCGTTGTTGTGCTGGCAGCAGACGCCGAAGCGGCGGCCAATTTAAGGCGCGGGATTTTACCGCCCGGTCCGCGGCATACCTTGAAATCGCTGGTCAGCGAAGAAACCGCCAAACGATTGAACTTCGGCAAAAGCCCTGACGGCACAGCAATCGGCCCGGATGATTTTGCGTCGGAAGGGTCGGTGATGTTTGAAGTTCCTATGCCGGAAGGCGCTCCGATGACATTGAACATGCAGGTTGAGGCCGAACTGGGCAGCAATCGTGAATCGGTTGTGCGCGTTGTGATTTCCGACCGCGCTGATGGCGCAACCAGAGGCCAACCGACGCGCGCGTTGATCGGCGACATGAGCAGCGCAGGGCATAAAGCCTTTCGCACCGGAGTTATGGAGTACGCCACGCTGTTGCCTCCGAATACGCATGGCGAACCCACGCCCGCCGACAAAGATCCTGTGCCGGACCCGTTCGACAACACGTACAACGTTCCCGAACACGACGAGTTTGTGCAGAAGATCAAATACATTCGCGATGACCGTTTCGTAGTCGAGAACATGCTCGATGCAGCCACGCGGAAAAGGCTGGATCAAGCCTGGAATGATCTTTACGCTTCGTTTGAATACCACGACAACTATTTGCGGCTGCTGGCCAAACATTACAATTACGACTTGAAAGGCAAAGGCATTGCTCAAATGGACAAAGCCGCCATTGAAGCCCTGCCTGCCGAAATGCGAAAGTTTGTCACTCCACTGCGACGCGAATTCGACGCAGTCAATGCTGCTCAATTGGCGGCGCGTCCTACCCATATCAAAGATTGTTTGGAATTTGCCAGCCGCGCCTGGCGTCGCCCGTTAACGGAAAAAGAAAAACTCGGCCTGCGTGCTTTTTACGAAAAAACCTTCAGTGTTGATCAGGATCATCGCAAAGCAGTTCGTTCCCTGCTGGCACGCATTCTGGTTGCGCCACAGTTTTTGTATCGGATTGAAAACGAAAGGTATTCGGGAGCCGGGAGCCGGGAGCCGGGAGTTTTACCCGCCAGTTACGGACCACTGAACTTCGACACACAACCATTGACCAATTGGGAAATGGCCAGCCGCCTGAGCTACTTTTTGTGGGCTTCGATTCCTGATGACGAATTGCGGCGAGCCGCGACAGCGGGCGAATTGACCGACACTGCGGGAATTCAGCGGCAGGTCAAACGAATGCTTGCCGACCCGAAAGCGCGGCGGCTTTCGACGGAATTCTTCGGCCAATGGCTGGGCTTTTATCACTTCGACCAATACAAAGGCGTTGACGCCACTCGTTTCACGGACTTCACCGACGATGTGAAGGAAGCCATGTACGATGAAGCCGTTTCGTTTTTTGAGCATATCATTCGAAAAGAACGGCCAATCAACGAGATTCTGTTTGCCGACTACACGTTCCTGAACAAAGACCTGGCACAGTTTTACGGCGCGAAAAAAGAGATCAAAGCCAAGGAGCAATCTGAACTTGTTGAAGGCGCGAACGGCTTTAACCGCGGCGGATTGTTGCGGCTTGGGGCGGTGCTGACCACGACTTCCGCTCCGCTACGCACCAGCCCGGTCAAACGCGGCGATTGGATTTTGCGCCGCATTCTGGGAACGCCTGTGCCGCCTCCGCCCGCCGATGCGGGATCGCTGCCTGCCGACGACAAACAGTTCGGCGGTTTGTCATTGAAAGCCAAATTGGAGCAACACAAACGCAACGCTTCATGCGCCAATTGCCACACGCGCATTGACCCGCTGGGCTTTTCGCTGGAGCATTACGACGCCACCGGACGCTGGCGCGATAAATACACGGACGGAAATCAGATTGAAGATTCAGCGGCGCTGGCAGACAAAACGGAAATCGCCGGCGTTGACGGATTGTTGAAATACTTGCGGTCGAAAGAATCACAGGTTCGCAAAACGCTTTCTTACAAACTGGTAGGTTACGCGCTGGGACGCACCGTGCTGGCTTCGGATCAACTGCTGATCGAACGTATGGTGCAGGCCGGCGGCAACGCAAGCTTTGCTCAACTGGCGACGGAAATTGCCACCAGCAGACAATTTCGCAATCGCAGCGGGCGCGAAGAAAGTCCTGCCATAACAAAAGGCGCGGCAAATACAGCAATGAGATAGAATCGCGAACGAGGGTTTTACAGATGGAGATCACAATAAATTTGCCAGAAAAGATTTTCGCCAACCTTTCAGTCATTGCGGATAGGTCACGCCGTCGTATTGACGAAGTGATTCTTGAAAAGATTGAGCACGAATTTGCTGTTGATGATGAAGCCTTGGAAAAACAAATTTCGCTTTGCTCGGACAAGGAAGTTTTGGAGATTGCCCAAACTCTGATGCCTGATAAGGAAGATGCCAGATTAAGTGATTTGCTGGATAAACAAGGCGAAGAAAGTTTGACCGCAAATGAAAAACATGAGTTATGGGACTTGATGGAGTTGAACAGATTCACGACTCTGAAAAAGGCGTTCGCTTTACGCGAGATTTCCCGGCGTGGCTTGAATGGCAAAAATTAGCCAGGAGTTGGATGAGAGAATTCGCTATTAGGCAAAAAATCGTTGTGGATATTGCCTGAATTTGCAAGAACTGATCCCCTACAAACTCGAAATTGAGCACATTCATCCGAAAGGCCTGGGCGGTCCGACGATTGAAGAAAATCTATGGCTCGCCTGCCGTGAATGTAATGCTCATAAAGCCAGAAAGATTGAAGCGATTGACAGTTTGACTGAAAAGACCGTGAAACTATTCGATCCACGCAAACAAATCTGGCATGAACATTTTGAATTCAGTCAGGATAAAGCAGAGATCATCGGCAAAACTGCTTGCGGACGGGCGACGGTCGAAAGTTTGCAAATGAACAACTTTTACCAAAAGACTGCGCGCTCGGCTTGGGTTGAAGCAGGCAAATTTCCTCCGAAGGATTAAAAATTGAGGGCAGGAAAAGAAACTCATGAATAATTCAACGAACACTTCACGACGGCATTTTTTGCGCGGCGCAGCAGGCGTAGCTCTTACTCTTCCCTGGTTGGAATCGTTGCCGTTGTTTGCGCAGGACAAAGCTGCCAGCAAACCGCCGATTCGTTTCGCGCACCTTTTCTTTTCCAACGGTGTCGAACCGATTCATTGGTGGGCAAAAGGCAGTGGCGCGGCAATGGAATTCGGCCAGGCCGCACAGCCGCTTGCGTCCATTCGCGAAGATCTGGTTTTTCTGCGCGGGCTTTATCATCCGAAAGCCTTTGTTTCTACCAGCCCGCATCTTGGCCGAATGAACCTGTTGTCGGGCGCTCAGGTCAGCCTTGATCCCAAAGAAATCCGCGTTGGAACGTCGTTCGATCAAATCCTGTCGCAGCGCATAGGCAACCGCACCGCCGTGCCGAGCCTGGTTTTGGGCATAGAGCCGAATGAATTGCGATTGGAAGACGGGCTTTCGATGATTTATGGATCGAACATTTCGTGGGTGACGCCTTCCAAACCAGCAACGAAGGAAATCTATCCTTCGCGCACGTTTGACCAATTGGTCGGCGATCCGAAAGGCCGCCAACTAGACCGCAGCATTCTGGACACAGTGCTGGCCGATGCCAATGCGCTGCAGCCGAAAATCAGCAAAAGCGACCGTAAGAAGCTGGACGAATATCTGGAATCCATCCGCGACATCGAAAAGCGCATTGACCACGCCGCCAAGGAAGAACGTTTGGAAGGTTGGAAGCCAACGCTGAAACAACCAAACATGAATCGCCCCGGCGATCAGGTTCCACAGAACGTGCCGGAACACATAAAGCTGATGCTGGATTTGATCGTGCTGGCGTTCCAAATGGACAAGACCCGGCTGGTGACGCTGATGCTGAACAACGATCTGTCGCAAATGAACTTCCGGTTTATCGAAGGCGTGCGCGGGGCGCTGCATCTGGACCTGACGCACAACGGCAAAGCGCCGGAAGCGGAAGCGATGTATCTGAAAACCAATCAATTTCACGTTCAGCAGTTCACCTATCTGGTTGAACGGATGAGAGCGATTGACGAAGGCGGAAGTTCCTTGCTGGACAATTCACTGCTGATGCTTGCTTCCAGCTTGTTCGATGGCGACGCCCACGGCGCGGATCAATTGCCAATCGTGCTGGCGGGTAAAGCCGGTGGAGCTTTGCAGACGGGCCGCATTCTGGATTACCTGGATAAGGGCAACGAAAACCGCCAGGCGTGCAGCCTGTTCCTTTCAGTGATGGATATGATGGGCGTCAGGCTGGATCGTTTTGGCGATACAGACAAGCGGCTGGCCGGACTTTGCGATTCCGTTTCTTGAGAAACTCTACTCACCGCAGAGGCGCAAAGTACGCAGAGCCAGCGCAGAGGAGGGAACATTTCTTTGTCCATCCTCTGCGAAACCTTTGCGAAGCTCTGTGCCTCTGCGGTGAAAAAAGATGTTTGAGGATTAGGGCTTTAACCAGCGTACAAACCAATCAATCGCAATTTGCTTCGCCTCTGGCGTAACCGCGTGGCCGGTGTTGGGCTGAATATGCAGCCTGAATTTTTCCGAAGCTTTGGCTTTTTCATACGCCGCTCGCGCTTGTGTGGCGCATTCTTCCACACCAGCGAGCGGCGTTCTTGCGTCTGAATCTCCGTTGATGACCAGCAACGGACGCGGCGCAATCAGCGGGACCATTTGCGGCCCGTCAAACTCTCCATAAATTCCCGGCACAACTTTGTCATAAAACTTGCGCAAGAACGCAGCGTTGACTGGCTCGCCCGCTTCTTTAGCGGCGGCATCCAGCGCAGCCTGAAATGTTCCGGCGCGCGATTGCCAGGCATTATTGTCCAGCGCATGGCGAAAACTTTGGACGCCAATGCACGGCACAGCGACGGCAATGCGCTCATCAATCGCGGCGGCCAGATACGTTTCCATTCCGCCTTTGGAAAAGCCGATGACGCCAATGCGTGCGGCATCTACATCCGGGCGGGTCGTCAAATAATCCAGCAAGCGCATCACATCCCACACCGTGTCATACAAAAACGGTTTGCCTTTGCCGGTGCGCCAGGTTTGCAGCATCGCGTCCACATATTCTTTGGAGCCTTTGCCCAACGGAATGCGCGCGCCGTGAAAGCGACCGTCAATGGCCACAGCCACGAAGCCTTTGGCGGCAAGTTCATTCAGCAGCGGCAACTGGCTTTCTTTCGTGCCGCCTGTTCCGTGCAAAGCGATGACGACGGGTCGTCGGTTTTCCAGTTGCGTCGCCGCTTTTACCAGCAATCCCGGCACGCGTTCGTTGGCTTCGGCGGCAAAGGAAAATTCTTCCCGCATAAAACCGTTTGCGATAACGGCTGGAGCAGTTTGCGCAGCCAGCGGCACGCGCGGGCGGTCAATCAATTTGCGAAACGCCTGCCCGCTGGATTGCTGCGCAGCCTGATTCATCGCAATAAACTCGGCAGAGGAATCTTTCATGGCCAACCTTCGAAAATTTCGGATGCGGTGAAAGGTCAGGTAATTGGCGTCGTGTTGGTTGTGCGCTCCGTCGGCGGCATCATCAAACGCAGTGCGCACGACGGCGATCAAATCTTCGCCTTGCATCAGCCAGTCGGAGTACTGAAATCCATGTTTTGCCGTGTCCGGGTGATAAAGCAAAACAGTGCGCACTTCCCAATTGCGCAAGTCTGTCGAACGAATCAACGCCAGTGTATTGCGCGTCCGCGATGGTTCCTGGCGGCGATGTCGCGGCGGAACATAATTGGCCAGCGCCCAATAGGCTTTGCTTTTGGCGTCCCAGCGGATGGTGAATTTCTTGCTGCCGCCGGGAAAATCCACGAAATCTTTTTGCGGATCGAAGCTGGCCTGTTTGCCATCGTCGCTGATGCGAACAATGGCGGCTTTTTCGTTGTCGTCCTGTTTGATGTCCACGCGCAGGATGTTGACGATTTTGCCTTCGGGCGTGACCACGGCATTTCCTTCCAACCAGGCGTTGAATTTGCCGCCCAGCCATTCCGGATTCCGGGCCAGACGGTTGCTGGCCGTCCAGCTTGAGGCTTTCAGCAGGTCAGCTTCCACAGGCGCGGACATCATAAACGCGTTGAAGCGTTCGCCCCATTTTGTTCCGTTCTGGGCGTCTTCCATCGCGCGCCAGATGCGGCCTTTGTGAATGACAATCGGTTGCGGCGAACAATGATACCCACCGTCGCCAAACAACAAGCCGGAGTTTTCATCCTTTGGTTCCGTCCAGGTTTTGCCTCCGTCGGTGGAGCGGCGAATCACCGTGAAGCCATATTCTTTGGTCGTTCCCATCAGATACAGCGCGCCTTTGTGAACGAACAACGTTGACCACCATTGGCCTTCCAGATCGGCGCGTTTCTGCCAGGTTCGTCCTTTATCTTTGGAACCAAACACGGACATTTTGCTGTAGGTGCTGCCCGGACCGAAAAAATCGTGCGAAGCGACGTATTCGCCATTCGGCAACACCGCGATGCTTGGCGAACCAATGTACTGCCGCGACGAAGCCGGGCTGTAATCAATGACAATTCCCGGAACGCTGGAAGCCGTGGCTTTCTGGGCCTGACTGACATCCGGCAACGAACAAACCATCGCCAACAGAACCATTGGCAAAACGCGTTTGATAAACATTTGGTTTCCTCCGCGAAGAATATGTTGGCCAGTTTGTACGGGAATCCGTGCGCAATGTCACGGCAGGACGGCAAATGATTGCTGCAATCTGGCGGGTAATTTATAGTCCACACACTTTCAATTCAATTCACTGATTTCCGTTTAGGAGGCCTCCATCAATGAACGCATCGCGTGTCGTTTCGTCCGCTCGTTACAAATTCGTGTTCGCTGCCTGTTGCGCTTTGGCGCTGCTGGGCGCGCTGTTGCCTAAAACCACTTCCCTTTCCAAGCCGCGCTATTCAGCGGAAATCCGCCGCACCAGTCATGGCATTCCGCACATCACGGCGCAGGACATGGGCGGCCTTGGGTTTGGCGAAGGTTATGCCTTTGCGCAAGACCACCTGTGTTCGCTGGCGGATCAGGTCATCAAGGCGCGCGGTGAACGCGCCAAGTACTTCGGCGCGGGTGAAAACAATCGCCATCTGAACAGCGACGTCACCATGAAAGCGATGGGCTTGTACGAACAAGCAAAATCCATGCTTGCAGCCATGCCGCAGGATCAACGTGATCAAATCGAAGGGTACGCCGCCGGGTACAACCAATACCTGCGCGAAGTCACGGCCAACGGTGTAGGCGGCTGGTGCAAAGGCAAAGATTGGGTATTCGAAATCACGGCGGTGGATGTGATGGCGTACAACCAAAGTGTGGTCGTCACCACCACGCAATTCGCCGATATGATCGCGACGGCAACGCCGCCGAAAAATGAAACTGCCTTCAACATTCCAGTTGGCAATCTGGAATTGCCGGAATCCGATGTTGCCAGCAACGGCTGGGCAATTGGTTCCGACCGTTCGGCGGGCGGAAAAGGCATGCTCATCGCCAATCCGCATTATCCCTGGACTGGCTCCAACCGGTTTTGGGAGAAACATCTGGTTATCCCCGGCAAGCTGAATGTTTACGGCGTAGGCCTGCTGGGTTCTCCCGGGGTTTCCATTGGCTTCAACAGCGCCGTGGCGTGGACGCACACGGTTTCGGCGGGCAAACGCTTCGCGCTGTATTCGCTGAACCTGGCTCCCGGCAATCCGACCAAATACTTGTATGACGGCAAAGAACGCGAAATGACCAGCAAAGTCGTCAACGTCGCAGTTCGCCAAGCCGACGGTTCCACCAAACAAATCGAACAGCGCGTTTTCTTCAGCCATTACGGCCCGATTGTGAATCTGCCCGGATTCGGCTGGACGCCAAAACGCGCCGTCGCTATCCGCGATGCCAACGCCAACAACACACAGTTTTACGCGCAACGCGTCGCCATGAACGCCGCGCGTAACCTGGACGAATTCAAACAGGCGCACGCCAAATACAATTCCATTCCTTGGATCAACACCATTGCCACCAGCGCCGACGGACGCGCCTGGTACGCAGACACTTCGGCGACGCCGAACCTGAAACCCGAAGCGATTGCCGCACTGATGAAGCGCAAAGACAGTGACTTGCTGGTCAAAACCGCCTGGGATCGCGGCTTGATTCTGTTGGACGGCAGCGATTCGCTGTATGAATTTGTCAGCGATCCTTCGACGCGCGAAGGCGTGATTCCGTGGTCACGTATGCCGCAACTGGAACGCAAAGATTATGTGTTCAACGCCAACGACAGTTTCTGGCTGGCGAATCCGCATCAATTGCTGACGGGATTTTCGCCGCTGCAAGGATTGGAAGGCACAGCGCGTTCGCTTCGCACACGCATGAACGCCATCATCCTGGACGACACCAGCGCGAATGGAGCTTCGGGCAAAGACGGCAAATTTACGCTGGAGGAATTGGCCGCCGCAGCTGTCAACAACCGCAGCCTGTCTGCGGAACTGTTGCGCGGCGAAGTCGTCAAACGTTGCCTGGCGACTTCGTCCGTCACGCTGGACGGGCAAAGCGTGGATTTGGGCAAAGCCTGTCAGGTGTTGGCGGGTTGGGACGGACGTTACAACACCGACAGCGTCGGCCCTGTGCTGTGGCGCGAATTCATCACGCAATATGACGCAACGGATACTCAGCGCAAAGGCAATTTATTTGCGAACGACTTCAGCGCGGCGGATTCCGTCAACACGCCGAACACAATGACGCCGGATAAAAGCAACGAATCGTTGCTGAAGCTGGCAAAAGCCGTTCGGACGTTGCAACAAGCTGGCTTTGCTGTGGACGCTCCGCTGGGCAAGGTCCAGTACAGCGACAGGAACGGCGGACGCATTCCGATTCACGGCGGCGATGGCCCGTACGAAGGCATTGCCAATGTCGTTGGCTATGGAGCCAATCGGACTACGCTGGAACCCGTACCGAATCCAACGCGCGTCAGCGGCAGCCGCAATCTAACAAAAGACGGTTATCCGATTACGGTCGGAACCAGCTTCATCATGGCGTTGGAATACACAGCGAACGGCCCGCGCGCTCAGGCGTTTTTGACGTATTCGCAATCGGGCGATCCGGCTTCGCCGCAGTACTATGACCAGACAGAACTCTTTTCCGCGAAGAAGTGGCGAAAGATTCTGTTCACCGACGCCGAGATCAAAGCCGACCCGAATCTGAAAACCAAGAAAGTCGTCAGCGCGAACTAGCTGAGAGCCGATCAATTAACCACAAAAAGCGCAAAAACCACAAAAAATACACTGAACCAATGATCGTTCCTTTTTGTGATTTTTGCGCTTTTTGTGGTTGATCCCTACTTTTATAAATGACCCCTTCTGATAACTGAGATTGTGATGTCCCAACCAACTCCCTTTGTCGTGGCGGGAATTCAGTGCGACCCGCAACTTGGCCGCCCAGACCTGAACCTGGAAATGATCTCCACGTGGGCAGCGCAGGCCAGCAAAGCAGGCGCGTCGCTGGCAATCTTTCCCGAATGCGCTGTCACAGGCTATTGCTTCGATTCCCGCGAAGAGGCGATGGAATTCGCCGAATCTATTCCCGGCCCGGCGACCGCCGCGCTGGAAACCATCGCCCGGCAATTGAATCTGCACATCGTCGCCGGAATGTTGGAATGCGCGGACAATCAGCTTTTCAATGCGGCGGTGCTGGTTGGACCGAATGGCTTGATCGGCAGTTACCGCAAAATTCATCTGCCGTTTTTGGGAGTGGATCGGTTCACCGATCACGGGCGAAATGGCTTTCCGGTGTTCGACACGCCGCTGGCCCGCATCGGAGTCAACATTTGTTACGACTGTTCGTTCCCGGAAAGCTCGCGCGTGATGATGCTGGCCGGAGCCGACTTAATCGCCCTGCCCACCAACTGGCCGGAAAGCGGAGGCTGTGCGATTCCGGATTTCGTCGTTCCCACACGCGCGCTGGAAAACCGTGTCTATTACGCCGCCGTCAATCGCGTCGGAACTGAACGCCGTGACAAGTTCATTGGCCGATCCTCCATCGTGGACCCAACGGGCAAAACATTGGCTTCGGCTGGTGAAGATGAACAAATGCTGCTGGCCGAAATCAATCCAGCATTGGCGCGCGAAAAACACATTGTCCGCGTCCCCGGGGAACATGAAGTCAATCGGTTGAAAGACCGGCAACCCGATCAATATGGATTGCTGGTTCGGCCAAAGTAAATTTTCGACTTATCTAAAGTCATACCGCTCCAGTTTATAGCGACTGTCATTTGAAGGTAGAAAGCTTCACCACAAAAGGCGCAAAAGACACAAAAAACACGAAGCCTATTTTGTGTCTTTTGTGCTTTTTGTGGTTGCCAATCTTCTTACCCGACCGCCAATCGCAATAACCTGCGGCTCAAAAACAACCAAAAAACTGATTTTTCCTTTATGAAATCGCCGAACGCTCTGCTTCTTACTTTTTTTCTTTCGCTCTTGTTGTGGCACGAATCACCAATGGCTCAAACACAACCAAACTCTGCGCTTGATTTGACGCGTGCAGTTGTCTTGGCTCCGGCAAATTTTTCCGGCCCGGAAAACAAAGCCGTACAGATGCTGATTGAAGAAGTCGAGAAGCGTTCGCAAGTGCGTTGGTCTCGCGTCAGTCAAGCTCCCAACGATGGCTCGCCAGTCATTTCCTTGAGCCGCGCCAGCAACGCGAACTCGCTACCGCGCGAAGGTTATCAACTCAAAACTTCAGCCAATTCTGTTTCGATCATCGGCAACGACGCGCGCGGAGTATTGTTCGGCGTAGGTCATTTGCTGCGTTCGCTGCACATCACCAAACAGAAAATCACCTTGCCCGCTCCGCTGAACCTGACGACTGCGCCGAAATATCCACTGCGCGGGCATCAACTTGGCTATCGCCCAAAAACAAATTCGTACGACGGCTGGAATGTTGCGCAGTGGGAACAGTACATTCGCGACTTGGGCGTGTGGGGAGCGAATGCGATTGAGCTGATTCCGCCGCGTTCGGATGACGATGCCGACAGCCCGCACTTCCCGCTGCCGCCGATGCAGATGATGGTCGAGATGTCCCGGATTTGCGCGGAATACGGTCTGGACGTTTGGATTTGGTATCCAGCCCTCGACAAAGATTATGGCGATCCGAAAACCGTAGAGTTTGCGCTCAACGAATGGGGCGAGGTGTTCAAGAAGCTGCCGCGCATTGACCATATCTTCGTTCCCGGAGGCGACCCTGGCAGCACGCCGCCGAAGTTGCTGATGAACTTGCTGGAAAAGCAGTCGGCGAATCTGCACCGTTATCATCCGAATGCCGGGATGTGGGTTGCGCCGCAAGGCTTCACGCAGGAATGGCTGAATGAATTCTTGGGCATTGTGCGAACGGAACCAAAATGGCTGAGCGGGATTGTCTACGGCCCGCAATCGCGGCTGACCTTGCCGCAAATGCGCGCGGCAGTTCCGGCGAAATATCCGATTCGGCATTACCCGGACATCACGCATTCGCGGCAATCGCAATTCCCTGTGCCCGATTGGGATTTGGCCTTCGCGCTGACCGAAGCTCGCGAAATCATCAATCCGCGCCCCACCGACCAAGCGCACATCTTTCGATTGCTGCAACCCGACACGAACGGCTTCATCACTTATTCCGAAGGCTGCAACGACGACGTCAACAAAATCATTTGGAGCGCGCTGGGCTGGAATCCTGATGCAGACGTGCTGGAGATTTTGCGCGATTACAGCCGCTACTTTATCGGCGCAAATTACGCCGACAGCTTTGCGCAAGGCTTGCTGGCGCTGGAACAAAACTGGCGCGGTCCGGTTGTCACCAATTCCGGCATCAACGTCACGCTCCAGCAGTTTCAAACGCTGGAACGCCAAGCCAGTCCGAGCCAGTTGCAGAACTGGCGCTTTCAGCAGGCGTTGTATCGAGCCTATTACGACGCTTACGTTCGCAGCCGCGCGATCTACGAAGCCGCGCTGGAAGATCAGGCGATGAACAAATTGCGTGAAGCGCGGTTGCTCGGTTCTTCTGCCGCAATGGCGCAAGCCGAAACCTTGCTGGACAAAGCCGTCACCGAACGCACCGCGCAGGATTTGCGCGCTCGCGTCTTCGAACTTGGCGAAGCCTTGTTCCAAAGCATTCACATGCAACTCAGCGTTGAAAAGTATCAGGCCATTGGCGTCGGTCGCGGCGCAAACCTGAACACAATTGATTTTCCGCTGAACAACCGGCTGTGGCTGAAACAACGCTTCAGCGAAATTCGCAAACTGGAAACCGAAGCCGAACGCCAAAAACAACTGGCTGAAATTGTAGACTGGACGAACCCTGGCCCCGGCGGGTTTTATGACGACCTGGGCAATCTGACGCGGCAACCGCATCTGGTGCGCGAACCGGGTTTTGCCAAAGACCCGTATTTTCTGGAATCCAGCGTCGTCAGCATGGTGGGACAATTCGATGGCAGCATGACGTTGCGCCGCGATGAATTCGCGCTGACCGGCGTAGGCTTTCAGCCGTACGGACGCATGTCCTGGTGGGATATTGCCGAAACGTATTACGACACGCCGCTGAAAATGCGCTACACGGGACTCGACAAAACTGCGCAGTACAAAATCCGCATCGTCTATTCCAGCGCCACGCAACAGGTTCCCATTCGGCTGGTTGCCAACGACAAGTTTGAAATTCATCCGCTGGTCAAAAAAGAACTGCATCCGGTTGAATTCGATATTCCTGCAGCGGCGACGGCAACCAGCGAATTGAATCTGACCTGGATGCAAGCTCCCGGCAGTCGAGGCGCTGGCAGAGGTTGTCAGGTCGCGGAAGTCTGGTTAATCAGAAAGTAAATGGCAAAAACGGCGTCAGGGCTTCAACTTTTTGGTTACGCCGGAAAGGTCAGACTCGCATTCCCGCAGAATCGCGCGAGCGGCTTCGAGGTCGGGAGAGCCGAGCCGGGTGAAGATTTCCACTGAACGCTGGGCAAAAGGCAGGGCTTCAGCAGACTTCCCCTGCCGCACTAAGGCCTTGGCGATGCGGCGACAGTTGCTTGCGATCAATTGCTGGCGGCCTACTTTTTCAGACAATGTTAAAGCTTCGCGGGCCAGAGTTTCGGCCCCCCGCCAGTCTTCCCGGTCGAGTGCAAATGTAGCCAGATTGCCTGTATGACTGGCCTCACCTTCGGCGAAGCCAACCACGCGGTCTATCCGTAACGCCTCGCGACAATCCCGTTCCGCCGCTGCGAAATCGCCGGAACTCTTCTCAACGTTGGAGAGCTCATTCAGGGCGATGGCCACGTCTGCACTCTCGGCGGATAAGCTGCGATGCAAGTCAAGCACTTCGCGGCAAGCGGCGATGGCTGCGGGCCAATCTTTTTTCAATTCGTGACCAATGCCGCGCAAATGGATGGCGATAGCGCGCTCGCGGGCGCTGGCCAGCGCGGTCTTCCAATGTGCCGCCGCATGGTCTGCGCAATCTAGCACGGCTTCCGCCTGCCGGCGCAGATAGTGAATCCAGCCTGTGTTATAGGCTCGCCAACCGGCATTGATGTGATCGCCAGTGGCCACAGCCTTGGTTTCGCCCTGCTGGTTGAGAGAGAGCTTTTCGTCCCAGCGACCAGTGAAGTCGAGAAAGTCTTGGAGCGCATCGCATACTGTTTGTAGACGCGAATTCGGCCCGGCAATAAAAAGCGGCAAAGCGGGAGCGACTGTGGGCCATGCGGCATCGAGCACCCGGAAGCGGTCGTGCTTTTGATAGCCATTTTCCATAATTAGCGCATAGGCGCGCTTTTCCAACCGGTCTCCGGTTTCCGCAACGACATCGGGCCGTTTGCGCCGCAGAAAGTCGGCGACCATCAGCACCAGGACGAACGCGGTCTCTTCCTGATCAGGAACAACCAGAGAGCGATTGGTTAGTGTGCGCAAGGCGATTTCGACTGGCTCCGTTTCGAGCGCAGCCAGTTCGGCGACGTGCTCGACTTTCATTTCCAAACTGAAGTAGGTCATCGCGCAAAGGACTTTGGTTTCGTCTTCGGTAAATTCCTGCGCCAGATCGCCGAAAATGAATTCCAGCGGGTCGTTATCCGGCGGGCAACTGCGCAAAAAGTGCAGCGCGTCAGTAAAGGTGCGGCAGCTTCCTCGCCCTAACTGCCCTGCTACCCAGCGCAACAACAACGGTTTGCCACCGGTTTGTGTGTAAAGCGTCAGACGTTCGGCTTCGCTGGTTTTGGCCAGCAACGGATTGTGCCGGGCAAGGTCAGCCAGAGTTTCGAGCGCGGCGGCTTCGTCCAGTTTTTCCAGAATCAGCAGTTCGGAACCGGAACCGATGCGGCGGCGGCTGGTCAGAATGGCTTTGCAGCCTTGCGGCAATCGTTTGACGAAGGTGAAAAGCTGGTCGCGGTCTTCTTTGGTCAGCGTTTCCAGATTGTCCAGAATCAACAGCGTCTGCGTTGGCCTGAGCGCTTCCAGCAGCAAACGTATGCGCTGGTCTTCCGCAGATTTCGTGATTTCCGGCTGCCCCAATTCGCGGGCGAGTTCATTCAGCAATTCCAGCAGGTTGGGAATAATCAGATTGCCGAAGTGGCGCACGCCGTCGTCTTCCATCTCTCGATCTTTGATCGAAACGAAGACGATGCGCTGGAACTGTCCTGGCTGACAGTCATAAGCCGCGCGGACGGCCAGCGACGTTTTGCCCATCCCGCCCGGCCCATCAATCAGCGCTCCCCACGTGCGCGATTCAGGATCAAGCGCATCCCGGATGGCGGCCAGTTCCTTTTCGCGGCCGAAGAATGGCTGCAAACGCGGCAAATTGTTGGGGATGGAGGTTTTGAAAACGGGCTGGCTGGCGGATGCAGAGCCAGCCACTTGTTCACTTTCCTGCCGTTTATCAATCAAAGCGAGGCGTTCGAGAATAAGTTCGACGGTTTGCTCAGGTGTCTTATGGTCAAGCTCGACGAATCCAGCAGTTGAATAAATGCCTGTGACCGTCGCGTGATTGAACCTGCAGAGCATTATCTCGTCATCTTTGCGCTTGCTCAGCAAATCGTGGATTGCTGTCCATTCCAAGCCAGTCCATTGCTTCAAATCGTAATCGGGACAAACCACAACGATGACGAGGTCGGATTCTTTGTGGTAAAGCTCCGGCAGATAAATGCCCAGGTCGCGCCGCGCAAACTCTGCCTCGTGAAATTTGTCGTAGAGAATCTTCTTCTTGCCGAACTCCGGCGCGAGCAGATCGGTGACCTTAGCGACAAAGTCTCGCTTTTCACCGGCAAACGAGAATGCGATGCGGAAGCGTTTTGTAGTACTCATAGTTGGTATCAGGGCACCTTCTTCGTCCCGACAGGGACGGTTTGATAATAGCGCGGCGATTCATCGCCGGGAAAAGTCGCGTAACGAGATCAAGTTCCGTAGGAACGACTGAAACAAGGTTTTGGCAAGACATTCAGCCGTCTCTACGAGACTTTCACGGAAAATTGCGCGCCCCCAGCGATGAATCGCTGGGCTATTTTCGATTGTCCCTGCGGGACATTTTGGAACGTGACTGGATCGGTGTTCATAGAGTTTTGACAATGCAAACTTGATGATTTCATTGAAACTGAAGTTACGGGGCAAACGTGCCTGGCCACTGCTGAAAGACGCGCGCAGTCTAGGCCGGGCTGGTTGAAGTTGACAATACCGCACGCGCCTGCACAGTCTTGAATAAAATTGCTTCCAGTAATTTTTTGCTGATTTGGACGCGGCTGCGCCGCCCCGATGTGCGGAAGTGCTATGCACTTCCGGTGGGGACTTCGAGAACTTTCGGGCTATGCCCCACCTGTCCGGGCGTAGCCCGAAAACTTTGCCTACCTGCGGCGAGTCCGAGACTCGCCGCACATGGGGCGGCAAAGCCGCTTTGGCATCACCGAAAAATTCACATGAAGAAAAATTGCCTGACGCCGCGAACACCGTTGTGCTGAACAAAACTTACGGGCAATGATGCTGACACGAAAAATCTGAATCATCCTGAATCAGAAGAAAACCGAGGAACCCGGATGACAACTTTGTTGCCAAATTTGCACATCGGATTGCGCCCAGAGGTAAGGCATTCCCTGTTAACGCTGGCTGTCGTTTTGCTGAGTTTCAATTGCTTCACGGTTGCGCAAACCAAAATGTTTGAGCCGGTGGAAGCGACGATTGCCGACATTCATCGCGCCATGCGTTCGGGCAAGCTGACTTGCCGCATGTTGGTCGAAGCCTACCTGAAACGCATTGAAACTTACGACCAATCCACCAAGCTCAATGCGATTGTCGTCGTCAATCCGCAAGCGTTGGCCGAAGCAGACAAGCTGGACGCGGAATTCAAACGCACGAAAAAGCTGCGTCCGCTGCACGGCATTCCGGTC